>CAZNQT010000370.1:0-5492 GCA_964574885.1 uncultured Pirellulales bacterium | reverse complement strand
GTCTCATTCAGTTGCCAATGCGCCGCCAAATCCTCTTCCGGACAACCCGGATGAAGCCATTGTTCTAGCATCCCCGCCAGATCTAACTGATCCACTTGGTAATTCTGCGTCAAATCCCCCACCGGATATTCCAGCGCTAAACTAAAATTACAAAACAAAGCCAATGTCAAACTAGGTAATATGTACGATAACCGAATCGGCTTAAGTGTATAATTCAGCACTTTGGTTCTCCTCCGTGGGCGTGATTTTTTAATTTGTGGGAGGTTTTTGGGCAAAAAACCTGGACATTTCCTGCTTGCTAATGCTGTTTTCCCCTAAAAAATGCGAAAAATGCACTTTCTCCTCTATTTTCCCCAACAATACAATTCGATGCCAAACCAACTTACAATACCCTCAATCCTTATATGATACTAAAATACCTTTCGGTTTTCAATGGTAAGAAAGTGAGAAAAATTACCGTTCAGATTCGTTGGGGATATGATGTAAATAATTGTAAAATAAGTAGTTATAAAATGATAATATTTGGCCGAGATCTGTAAAAAAAAGTTTACCGTTTCCAGATGACAGTTGACGGCAAGATGGATTTCCGCCTCCGACAACGCAGGGGCGACATACCTACGCAGAAATGACGTATTATGAAATCCCGCGTGAAACGTAGTGCTATATATTATCAGCACTTCGATAGTAAAAATGAGTGACGAAGAACCACGGTCAAGTTTCGCTTGTCCGTGCCATCCAACGTGCGACCACGCGGAGTCGCCCCAACTGCTTACTTTCCTATTAACCATCCACCCCGCCGACTCGGTGGCTGCAACCCGGATTATTGATGTTATGAACCATTATGCGTTTCTACTTAGATAGATGAAGGAGAAGGGGAATCAGGGGAAAAATTACGGAAAAAGGACGGTATGGTAACAAAATGGTAACATGCGATGTGTTATGATATAACTAGTTTACAGTTGACGGTTTACGTTTTACAGGAAGAGAAGAATCATTTGAGAAAGGAGAGCGGTCATGGATGTAGAGCAGAAGACGTGGTACATCGTGCTCATGGTGTATGTGGCGTTGATGTCGGCGGTGGTCGAGGGGAAGCAGCCGGGCGTGCTGCTGCAGGAAGGGCTATACGCGGAAGAGATCGACGGGGATCTAAATAAAGCTATCGGAATCTATCAACAGGTAGCGGACGATGCCCAGGCGACGGAGGCAGAAGGAGCGCAGGCGCTGTACCGGATGGGGATGTGCTATCTGAAACAACAGGAGGAATTGAAGGCGAAAGGAGCATTCCAGACCCTGATCGAAAAATACCCGAAGCAGACGGTGGTGATCGAAAAAATCCGTCCGCTGCTGGCGAAGCTGGTGGATCTGGATCCGGCGGCCTTGATGCCGCCCTATACGAAGATCTATTTTGAGGTCGGCAGTCCGGGTCGTCAGATCGATAAGATCCTAAATATGCTGCGGGGGACACCATTAGAGAATCCGCTGGAAATGTTGGGCGGGGCGCAGGGAGCGGAGGGCGCCGGACCGGAAGGTCAGACGCCCATGGGGGTGCTGTCGGCCCTGTTGAATCCATCGATGATGGCTGAGCTAAAGAAGATTCGGGGGCTAGCCGTTGGGATTACGGAGATACGCCAAAATAATCCGCCGCTGGTAGCGGTCCTGAATCCGGGCAAGAGCGATGCGCTACGGGGGATCATAGTGGCGGCGTTAGGGATGGCCGGTCAGCCGGGGGCGCCGCTGGAAGGGATGCAGATGCGAATCATCCCATTGGGTTCGCAGACGTCCCTGGGGATCGCTTATGACGATACGATCATTCTTTTAAGCATACCGCAGGAACAGTTGGCGTGGTGCGTAAAGCAGTACAAGGGGATCACGAGTGAACCGTCTCTAGTAACGGCGCATAAACAGTTCGCGAAAATACCGCGGGAAAGGCGTCTGGAGAATACGTTTACGCTCTGGGTGGACGGCAAAGCGACGTACGAGTCGCTGGCGCCGCTGCTGCGAGAAGAACTGGGGGGATTCGACATGGTGGATAAATTGGTAGATTTCGGGAGCCTTCAGGAGGTGCTGGCGGAGTTTTCGATAGAAGAAAAGGGATTCGTATTTGCCGGGAACGTGCATTGGGATGCGGATCATCGGTGTCTGCCGTACCAGATGTTTCGGACGCCGAATTTACGCAAGAGGGGATTTGCAGGCGTACCCTCGAATGCGGTCGCCGTGATAAGTTTTGCCCTGGGCGATCCGGATGGACCGTTGGCGGCGAAAGCAAGCGAAACGATCCAGGGGACGACGGGGCTGGATATCGGTCGGGAGATTTTCGATAATATCGAGCAGATTACGGTTTTTGCCGTACCGGTTCCGGAGGGTATGCAGAACGATATATTTGCCCAGGAACTCAGTCCCCTGATCCACAGCGTGGGGATAGCGATTACGAGTCGGAATCCGGCGCGAACTCGCGTGCTGCTGTCACAGCTTTTGCATGCCGGCGAAGCCTTTACCTGTATGAAATTCAATCGACCCTTTCCGGAGGAGTCCGATCCGGTCCGGCCCAAGTATTTTCTCGCGGGGATTCCCGGTCCGGATCATTACCAGGAATTATATCTATACGTCGATCAGGCGGAAAATACCACCGTATTAGCGTTGAACCGTAAGGTCATTGACGCTTCGTTGACCGCGGTACGCAAGGAGAAATCAGCTTTGACCCATGGTCCCTTACAGAAGTCATTGGCTGCACTGCCGAGGGATACCAGCAAACTATTCCTGGTCAACGTGGGCGGGGCTTTGGATTTGTTTGCCAGTCATATGCGGACGACGGAATTGGCGGGGAAAGAGGACCACCCCTTGTTTGAAATACTGGCGAAACTGGAAAAGGGCTTTGCCCAGACCATGGTGCAGATGCGAACGGGAGAAACGGCGAATCATTTGGCGGTGCGCATGAGTATCGAAGAACTGCCGCCACTGGCGGAGGTGTTTCCAACGTTAATGCAGATACCGCAGATGATGGCGCAACAGGAGCAGCAGCGCCAAGAACAAGCCGTCGCCGAAGTCCGCCAGGCACAGATTGAGGAATTGTTCTCGCAGCCGCTTCCCTGGCAGGGGGATAAACCGATCCTGCAATTTGCTTCCCTGGAGCCCGTAGAGGTGGAACTGCTCTCGGCGCCGGCGAAGGGAATGTACGAAGAGTACATCATGACCTCCCAGGCGGAAGCAGGTCAAACCCCACGAGCGGAGAAAGGCTATCTGATTGTTCCCAATGGTTTACGGGATGGGGAAAGGATTTATAGCGATCGAAATTATCGGTTTACCGAGGTGCCGGAGAAGCTGCAGGGACTGCCGCTGTTGCAAACGAAGAACGGCCATAAACAGGTGCAGGAAGATACCTTTGCGATTAAAGTCTCGCTGAGTCAGCCGGGGTACGTGTTTGTCGCGTTGGATCCTCGCATGATATTATTTTGGCAAGAAAATACGATTCCGGAATGGGTGCGGGAATATCAAGCGACGGAGTTTCAGATTAAAACCGATGATCAAGCTACCATGATACTGCCGTGGAATTATCGGGTCGTGGCTCGGAAAGTGGAAGCCGGCGAAGTTGTGTTCGGTCCGCCCAGGGGAAACGGCGATGGGAATTCAATGTATTTTGCGTTTTTTGGCGCTGCAGGTACGCCGTAGCTTTTTCCAGGGAAATTTCCAGGGTAATGCGAGGTTAAATTTTCGATAAATTTTTCTTGCAACTCTATTGGCATTGCGCTATACTAATAATGCCTCCTTAAGAGCCCCGGCTGCGATCCGCCAGAATCTTTTGGTGAATAGCAGCAGGGGTTTCCTTTTTAAATACCGAGACTGCATTTTCAGCCTGTACCGGTTTTACGGATTATAGGAGCAGGGCGGCCCAGGATCCGTGCAATCCAGCCAGTAAAGGGAAAGCACCTGTAAGTCGGCGAGATTGATGTCGCCACTGAGGAATAAATCGGCCTTGTCGCAGAGGCCAGAGGAGCAAGCCTGCTGCCAGTATTGAGCCAGGATCTGATAATCTATCAGATTGACGTAACAATCTTTATTCAAATCACCGGCGGGGTAGGGGTGCAGGGTATCGCCGCATACCTCCAGGCCTATCCCGGTGCTAATCCAATTTGCCGCGGCCGTGTTGGTTTGCACCGCGTCGGTGTAACCCGTGAGCGTCGCATTGGGATCAAAGGAAACATGCTCGGGATTCGCAAAAGCGATGGCGCGCTGAATCGACTCGCCCGGAAGGAGGACGCCACCGGAAAGTTGACTGGAAAAATCCAGAAAGTCCTTGCCGTTTTCGTTGCCGTCGGGATCGAGCAGCGAGACGCTGACGGGATGCACATGGTTTATGGTTAAGCGCAAAGGGGCATAGATGGATTGATTCAGTCGATTGGTGACGGTAAGCGTACTGGCGGATTGCAGATTGCCGTCGTCGTAGGTCCAGGCATCGAAGGTAAGAAAATTATCCGGCAGAGCGACATTGCCATTATCGTAAATCACCGCCGGCTGGGTCGGGTCGTTGGGATCGAAAACGATTGACGCGGTCTGCTGATTGCCGATGCCGGCCTGCGAGTAGGGGATAATCTCGCCGTTGGGATACATGAGATACATGGTGAAATCGTCATTGTCATAGCCGGAGAGTTCCATCGTAACGGTTTCGTGAGGGATTTCAAAATACCAACCGCGCGTACCGTCGGGCAGGATCGTCGGATACTGATTCAAACTCGGTATATCGGCAACTAACGGATTCTGATCCTCCGGCGCGTTCGGATCGATACCCGTCTGGTGGCCCAGGTTATCCGTAATCATCACATTAACGGGACAATCAACCATAACGCTGATCGAGGGAGCAGGTAGTTGGTCAAATTCCCAATAGGGAACGTCCGGATAATCGTTTCCGGTATTGGGATAGCGCTGATTGACGGTTTGATCCGAGGATCCGGCATCGGTGGCAAAATCCAGGACAAGCCCGGCTACGGGCATAGAAAGTCCAATAGAGAGCAGCCAGCCTCCCCAGGTATAGACGCCGGATTCCGGGTCTTGACTGATCCAGGGATCCAGAACACGTCCGTTTTCCGGATCGGCCCAGTTGTCCGAGCTGCTGGGCCAGATGCAGGCTGCCTGATGCGCACCGTTCAATTGTTTGACCGGTCCGTAATCGAGACCGTTTAACAGCCAATTGAGTTCCGGATGATTTAAACGCAAATCATCCAGAAAATGCAGGGTCTGGATCTGATACCCTCCGCAGGTAAATGGATTATATTCCGGATCACTATAGGAGATGGCATTGTTTACGGCGCCGGAGTAGATCCCGGAAGCCACTAATATTTTCGCCCAGTTATTGTAGTCCCAAATATTATCGTGAACGAGTCCTTTCGGCACTGCTTGTTTGTACAAGTTGAGGAGCATATCAAGGTTATTCACCAGGGGAAAAGCGGTGTTATCGCTGGCCCGGGAATCAATTGCCAGGGTGGCGACAATATCAACGT
>CAZNQT010000369.1:0-5497 GCA_964574885.1 uncultured Pirellulales bacterium | reverse complement strand
GCCGATGCCAGGATACTGGTTCCCAGCGTTCGTACCCGCTCGAACGTCATCAAGATCATGGCAAAGGCAAATACGCCCACGATAGCTATCACGACTCGGTTGAATACCCGTAATTGGGTGTGGATCTTACGGGCGCGCAGATTGTCCTGGACGCCCACGTCGTATTGATGCACGATGAAATCTTGCAGAACATGGGTCAGTCGTATCACCAGCCACGCCACGCCGGCTATGGTGAGGATGACCAGCACGTGACGAAAGGATGCATAAAAACCGGGTGGTGTGGCGAGAATTTCCTGTCCGATGCGGCTGACCGGCATTAACACCAGTACGAGCAACAGCAATCCGATCGGCCGCGGACAATATTGAAAAAACGCGTTATCCACCACACTATCTGTACGCTGGACAAAACGACGAGCGATCTTTAATAATAGAAGGTAGAGAAATCCGATGACGAAGACCGTTGCCGCCGCGATCAAACCGAACCATCCGATATGTATCCACGTGGTTGTATCCATTTCTGCCAGCATGACAAACCTCCCATCTACGAACGAAGCACTTTACCCTATCATGCCTCTATTTCCCGAGAATGCAAATCTTTTCTCACAACTCACAACTATCCACTTCTTTTCTTTCTGAGAACTGAGCCCTGAGAACTTTTTTCCATCTACTTATTTACTCCTCCGCTATCTTACGCTAAACTATATCTTACCCATGGAGTATGTTGACGAGAGATAAGGTGTCGTATGGACATGGTAGCCTTAGGAATAGCTTGGTATGTGGTCTTTGTGATTTCGTCAACGTTTCATGAAGCCGCCCATGCGTTTGTCGCCCTGAAATTGGGCGATAAAACCGCCTATCACGGCGGCCAGGTCAGCCTGCATCCTGTCCCCCATATGCGCCGCGAACCGGTCGGTATGATCCTGATCCCGATCCTCAGTTACCTCTCATTCGGGTGGATGATTGGCTGGGCCAGTGTGCCGATGGACCCCTTCTGGGCCGAACGGTGTCCCAAGCGCGCCGCCCTGATGGCGCTCGCCGGGCCCGCCGCCAATTTCCTTTTGTGCCTGACCGCCGGATTGATCGTTCGACTCGGATTGTCGCTGGGATGGTTTATTTCACCGGATAGTATTGGTTTTGTGGATGTGACCCTCGCCGCCTCAAATGGATTCAAACCGTTAGCCATTATGCTGAGTATCTTTTTTACCTTGAATCTGGTGCTGTTTATTTTCAATACGATCCCGCTGCCTCCCATGGACGGTAGTAGTATGATGCTCGGTTTGGCTCCCCCGCAAACCGCCGACTCGTATCGACGGATCTTTAGACATCCCGGCGCCCCGCTGATTGGCCTGTTGATCGCTTGGCTGTTATTTTCACGCGTCTTTAGCCCTATATTTTTATGGGCCCTGAATCTCTTGTATATTGGCCACGCCCATTACCGCTAAACAACGTAGGTATGCTCTGCATACCTTCTTATTTCCCGCCGCGTGGCAGCCACCGAGTCTTCGAGGTGGTAAAAGCCCCCGGTGGTAACCCGGGGACGAATACCCTGTGCTTCCGTATCGCTAATGAGCCGGAAGCGCCAGCGACCGGGTAAATAATGTGCAACTTGAAACCTTGAACCGGGTTTGTGTCAACCGGGGGTCTTCTATCTTTTATCTACTAACTCCTATCTTCTAGCTACTAACTACTAATCCCTTCTTTCTCACAACACACAACTGTAAACCGTAAACTGTTTTTGCTTAGCCCTTGGTGTCAACCGCGGATCTGTTTAACGCCATTTTCAACTTGTATTGCAATTACAATAATTGGTATAATAAAACCACATCTAGCTAATCGACATCAGGATTCGTTGGTTAATAAAAGAGGAACAAGAAATGGCTGAACTGGAAAATCTCAGATAAAATATAATGGCGATAGTTTGAGATTGGGGAAGGGCGAATGGGGTGAGATGATGGTGAGTGGGAATATTTAATCAACTTTTTCATTATGGTTATTGATTGTGATTAAAATTAAACATAAAAACCAAGAATATAATGTAGAAGAAATTATCAAACAGAAAATATCCTTTAAATGTTTAGGATACGTATTAGTGTGTATTGTGATTATTCACACGTTGCTTTTATTTCTCATTGGATTTTATGTCCCTATGATATTTGCCGCGTTAGGAACGGGATTATTTATATTCTTCTTTGGAACTATATATCTAATAGGAATTATTGTTCAAATGGTATTTAGGTTCAATACAACCCTAAAGAAATTAAATCGTCTTGGCATATCGGCGTTTATATTTATGTGCATCATAGCAATATTGTTTTTTACTGTTCCTGGCGGAGCATTTTCATATCCTATTACCAATTGGGGATTAAAATTGCATGTAAAAATGAATGGTGGCTATGAAAATTTGTATTCCTGGGCACAAGGTATTGTGGAAACATATCAGGATGTAGAAATTACAGATGGTGTATATGATATTCGTGAAGAGAATTGGTCTGAGGATATAAAAAATATTGTTAAACACGGAGATGTAGTTTTACGTGTTGATAGGGAGAAGTCGAACCGGAGATATGTAGAAATATTCTACGGCCATAATAAGCCCGGCTATTGGGGTATTGTAATCGGCAAAGAAAAATCTGAAGATTCTCCCTGTCGTTATTATTATTTCAAATGGAATAACCATATATACGCTTATTTTCATGATGATTAATCAAGTAGGGTATGCTGTGCATACCTTTTGTTCTAAGCCATCTCATTGCTTTGCGTCTTTGCGCCTTGGCGTGAGCAGGTAAGGCGGGCCGTGGTTCCCACTGCGACTCCCCGCTGCGAAGCGCTTTGGCGTAGCAGGGAGCTTCAGCGAAGCAGGACCCGCCATTAAGATATTCGCTCTTTGACGGATATGTATAAGTAAAGGAGTAAATGAATAGAGGAATAAATGGATAAATCCGTGTAATCCGTGGTTTCAACTTTTCTGTATTCTGACTCCTGAATTCTAAATTCTATTTTTACTTTTTTACTTATACCTTTTGCCTTATCTTCAATCCGTGTACTCTTTTTCTTTACCCGGGACCCTGAACCCAGAACCCGGAACCCAATTTAATAAATCCGTGGTTCCAATTCTTCTGTATTCTGACTCCTGGATTCTGAATTCTATTAGAAACGATGTCTTATAAATGTGGATACATAATATCAAACGGATTCGATCTCTTTGCGACGAATTTCCTGAGGCGATTCCGTTTCGCCTTCTGCCGAGGCGGGAGCGTCAATCGCTTGCGCCGGCGCCATCCGGATCGGTTTCGCCGATTCCTCAACAGCGACCGATTCCTCTACCTCTTCCGCCGCATCCGAACTCGCCGGCTCGGTCAAGGCCGCCTTCTCCGATTCCGTAATTTCCGGTTCCGATTCCGACTCGGTAACTTCCAGACTGGCTTGGATTTCGCTTTCCGAATCTGCACCCCCGACCATCCCTTCCACTTCCCCCGCCAGCGCCTGATAATCCTCCGCTCCGTGACAACCCGGGGCATATTCCAGGATCGTCTGACCGTAACTCGGTGATTCCGCTAGCTTTATGTTCCCCCGCACCCGCGTCTGGAAAATACGAATATCCTTCCAGGGATTGTCCAAATGGCTTTGTTTTGTAAAAAAGGTCTTGATGTCGCCCACGATTTCGCTGGAAAGGCTGGTTCTGGCGTCGTACATGCAGAAGAGCAGGCCGGTCAGCCGCAGCGCCGGATTGATCCGCTGATGCACCAGCAGAACGGTTTCCAAAAGTTGGCTAAGTCCTTGCAGGGAAAGGAAATGCGGCTGAAGTGGGATAAACAACTCCCTGGCTGCACACAGCGCATTGAGCGTCAACAACCCTAGCGAAGGGGGACAGTCGATGAGGATGTAATCGCACTCGTGGGGATAGGCCGCAATCGCATCGCGGAGGATCACCTCGCGGCCCAGTACGGAAACCAGTTCCTGCTCCGCGGCGGCGAGGTTGAGATTGGCCGGCAGGAGCTGAAGATTCTCCCGAACCGCCATCAGCGATCCGGCCAAGTCCACGGTCTGACTCAGAAGCTCGTAACTGGATTGCTCCATCTGCTCGGGCGTGATCCCCAGATACGTGGTCAGATGGGCCTGCGGGTCCAGGTCCATCAGGATCACTTTTTTGCCCCTCGCCGTCAGGGCCGCACCCAGATTGACCGTGGTGGTGGTCTTGCCGACCCCGCCTTTCTGGTTGGCTATGGCGATTATCCTCATAGGCTCCGAGGTCCCGAAATCTAGTTGAAATTACTGGATTTACGCTCTTTTCAGCACACAATATTACCCAAAACGGCGGCATTATAGCGAATTATTCCATGGAAATCAAAGAAAATGCGGAGTAAGAGGATTTATATAGCGCATAGCGTAGAGCGGATAGCGGATAGGATAAGAATAAGTTTACGGTTCATGGTTCACAGTTCACGGTAAGAGAAGTTCCTGGTTCCTCGTTCCTGGTTATCCGCCTCAGGTTTCAAGTTTCAAGTTACAGGTGGAAAAGAAGTCCACAGTCCACAGTCTTCAATCCACAGTGAAAAATATTCTAGACAGGGTATCAGGATTTACTCATCTACTCATTTACCCATTTACCCATCAACTCATTTCTGGTTCATCACAACCATTGATTCTTTTTATTCATTCAGCCATTTTTCGCAGAACAGATACAGATCCAGCAAGTCAACTCTTCCGGACCGATCCATATCTGCACCTGCACAATTTTCCCTATAGACGCAAAAGTCCGCAAGCCACCAATTTGCAAAATAAGCGAAATCCGCCAACTCCACGCCATCCGGACAGGCAAAGTCAGCATTGTCCCAATACTGCCACGTCAGGTGCGGGTAATGAACTCCATCCACACACATCCGCCAATGGTCCTCGGCGCCATTGGAATCGCCGACGAAGTCCCAGTTGACAAAGCTGCTTCGTATTCTCATATTCGGATCTGATAACGGTGTTCCCAAACCATTATCCGGCTTGACTGTATTCAAAAAATAGCAAGCGCTGATGTTGCCGTTATCGTTATACCCGCACAAAGCGCCTAAATAATCAGTACCTGCCCCGCAGGTTATTAATCCAGTGGCATAGGAATTGTTGATGTTCTCGAAGTTTTTTCCACATAGACCGCCGATATATTCAGAATCATCCCCGACGATTATCGAGCCGATCGAATAACAATTACTAATGCTACTATAATGTATATTGGTTCCACACAGGCCACCGAAGTTCCATGAATTATCCCCTCCGGTTACCGAGCCACTGGCATAACAATTACTGATGTGACCATAAACGTTATCACCGCATAAACCACCAAAAGCCCCGGATTCGTCTCCCCCGAATACAGATCCTTTCGCATAGCAATTTATAATTCCACCTTCGTTCCGTCCACATAGGCCGCCGAGTGCGAAAGAATCAAAACCACCGTTAACTAAACCAGTGGCATTGCAATTACGAATTGTGCCTTCGTAGTTAAATCCACATA
>CAZNQT010000368.1:0-5501 GCA_964574885.1 uncultured Pirellulales bacterium | reverse complement strand
TCTTCGGATAGGGCGCTTCGGTAAATGAATACTTCATCAACCAGCCCCCAATAATTATGCCAGGTGCTGCCAACGGTCAACTGTCCTCCCAATATAAAATTTCCCTCAAAATCCTTGGGAATGGAATTAGTGCGCGCCGAGTATCCGTTGATATACATTTTGATCTGCCGGTTCTCGCGATCACACACCAGCGCGATATGCCCCCATTGCTGCTCTGTCAATGGTACATCCGAAGAACCACCTACCGAGACTTTTTTCCCCGCAGCGTCCCGGTAGCAGAAATAACTTAATAGTTGTCCGTTACTGCGAATATCGATAACCAGATTCGCATCGGGGTACTTGCCAAAGGAGAAGATTCGGCGCTGATTCTGCTTATCGTCAATGCTAAACTTCTTTGGTTTCAACATCGCCATGAAGGACCAGGAGTCCTTACCAAAGCGTTTTTTCTCTGGAATCTGTACGGACACAATTGTCTTGGGCGTACCGTCCATCATCACCGCTTTACCGCGTGGGGATTCCGCCCACGTAGCACTTACCTGGCCGTCGAGACCATTACCCGACAGGTCCCGCACTGTCGATTTCGTGCCTTTATCAAAGTTCCAGTATAGGAGTATCTTGTCCGCATCATTATCTCGCCCCTGGGTTGAAGAGTCTGCAAATGCAAAAATGAACAGGAACAGAATAGTCATTTTGAAGATATTCATGGATAGATTTTTTCTCTAGGATAAATAATTTAAATATATTTATAAACTACTAAAAGTATTACACATATCTTAATCTTTCTGCAATCTTTTCAAGGAGGATAAAATACACTTTTGGTTTCTAGATCGCACTCACAAAATTATATTGACCGGGTTCAAGTTCAAGGATAGCACTTCCCCTCTGGTTTCGTAAATGTTTAACACCTTGAATCCGAGTAAGCGGAGTATTCGCCTCCTGGATGGAATCGGGATCTGTCGTAGGTAAAAACAAGGTCGCGGTAGTATTGGGGGGAACGATTACTTTGATCCGCAAGGTATTGCCGCGTACCGTCCAATCACTTCGGATCAGGCCGTACGGCGATTCTAAACTGGCTTTCACCCAATCCAAATCTTTTCCTTTCATCACTCCTGGTTTGATGATAACGTGTTTGTATCCTGGATTTCGGGGATCGGGTTTGATCCCGGCCAATCCTTCCATGAACCAGGCGCCGATATGGAGATAGGAACTATGCAGCAGTGAATTGCGCCCGTTCCAGGCCTCCCATAACGTCGTAGCGCCTTTGTTCAGCATATCCCCCCAACTGGGATAATCCTCTTTCGTGGCCATCACATACATCAAATCCGGGCGATCGAACTCCAACAAGGTTTTGACAATAAAATAGCCACCCGTTATCCCCCCCCAGAAGTGCCCTTTGCGATGCACGAGAATTTCATCTTCAAACCGCTGCCAGACTTTTGTGCGGACGTTTTCCGGCGGCAATCCCACTAGTAATGCACATGCTAGATATGCCTGGAAATTGTTAACATAGCCATTTTCCTGAGGATCGAAAAATTCTTCGTGCACAGCTTGTGCCACCATCTTGGCGCGCTGACTATATTTGCCAGCGATATCCTTTTTCCCCAGCGCCTCGCCGATACGAGCGGCGGTCTGAAGATTATATACCCAATAGCAGTTATTGAAGAACAGCGTCTCACGAGTATCTCCGTTAACTCCTTCTGCCCCCGGCCAGAGCCAATCCCCCAGAAAATCCCATTTGCCTCCCCAGCGAACGAGCATATTATGTTTCGATTTGGTCTCCAAAAACGCCAGCCAGCGTTGGATCGTATCAAAATTGACTTCCAGAATCCGGACATCGCCATAGTGCCGGTATAGATACCAGGGCAGCGTGACGCAATACCCGCTCCAGGCTGGACCGCCGCCGCCCCAGTACGTCGGCGCCGTATAGGGCAGATTTCCGCTCTCTTTCGCTTGCTGGGAATTCGCTTTTTCACCGAGCCCCCAGGCTGTATCTTTCCCCTGCACATCGCGCCAATCCTGGCTCCACTTCGTGTAAAAGGCGCCCAGATGAAAACTATTTAGCGCTGTCTGCGTCGTCGAGTGCGCATCGCCGCCGTAACCCATCCGTTCCCGCTGCGGACAATCTACTACATAACCTCCCAGGCTGAGATTTTCAAACGTCCAAAGTGTGATATCGTAAATATTATTCAGCAACTGATTGGAACTTTCGAAATGTCCCGCCCGTCGGTAATCCGTTCGTACCTGAAATCCGCGAATATCTTTCAACAGGGGTTTATTGTTTAGCCCCTTGATGAGAATCCACCGACCCGAACCGTAATTAAATCGGTTGCGAAAGGTGCCTTTCCCTTTTGGACCGATACGATATGCACTGTGGATCTTATGAGTCATCATTTTCTTTGGATCTTCTGAAAATTGCATCTCGATGATATCGCCCGGTTCTCCTCGCAAGTCGATCTCGACCATCCCGGCATAATTCACTCCCATATCCACACGATAGTCGCCTTGCTCAACTTGTTCGATAGCAACGGGATCAATCTGTTTCGTTCGGCGATTCGGTTCCAGCATTTCCGCCGACACGAGAAGGCGGGGATGATACACGGTTGCGGCTTTCCAATCGTGATCGTCCAGATCAATCCGGCACCAGTTCGGTATTTCCCGGGCGGCGTCGTAGTATTCGCCGCCGTAATTTGTAAACATCCAGTTCCCGATCAACACGTTGGGACTCGGATGGGTTTTCCAGGTTTCATCCGTAACCACGCGTTGCGTTTTGCCATTCGCATATTCTATTTCCGCCTGTGCCAGTACGATAGGAGTTTGGGGCTTGTCCTCGGTCTTATAAAGCGGATAGATCGACCACGAAGTACCCAGCCACAAACCAATCACGTTTTTCCCCGGCGTAAGATGATTCTGAATCTCATATGTCACGTATCGCGCCCGTTTCGTATGGTCCGCCACACTCGGCATCAACACGGAATCGGTAACCTTCGTACCGTTTACATACAATTCATGATATCCTACCGAGGCAACATAAATGGTTGCCCGTTTGGGTTTCTCAGGTAGCGAAAATGTTTTACGCAACCACGGATCGGCCAAATGCGTTTCCGGCGGCGTCACGCCGTTGAATTTCACATACTGTTGATCCGTACCAATCCATTTCGCCGACCAGTCCGAAGGTTCCAGCAATCCCACCGTCCAACGCCCTGACGTACTCCAGGACGATAATTCATTATTCTGATCCCGCACTCGTACCTTCCAGTAACATTCCATACCGGATTGCAGCGGCGTCCCCTGATACATGACATGAAGGGATTGATCGGATTTTACCTCTCCCGAATCCCACAGATCGCCTATATTTCGATCCAGCTTCGTTTGCGAATCTGCCGCCAGAATCCGATACGACGTCTGATGTTGTCCTCGTTCTTGAGGATCTACCGCGTTGAGCTTCCAGCTTAATCTTGGTTTCATTTCATCTATCCCTAACGGATCCTTTAGATATTCACATCGAGCATCAACTGGAATAACACAACATTTCCCGTTCACCGGCCGCTCACCGTGTACCAGCAGCCACATTACAATCATTATTATGTAACCAAACGAAAATCCCATTTTGCGATGCTGACACCTGATTCCCATGTACTGAACTCCTTACTGAAAATCCTTTTTTTCCGAAAAGCAATTGGCGGTTTTCAATATAGCGGCGTCATCCGGTTAATATGTCTTTGTAATCGGCACAATATTCTTTTCTGCGACATCCTTTACAATGCCTGCCGATCCAGATCTCATCATATTGCTGCATGATCTTTTCGATGATTTCTTGATCCGTCGTAATAAAGCCCGACTCAAAATTTCGCTTCTCTTTACTCTTCGCTCCCATCCCGGCGCCGGTTAGATTCGCACTGCCGCTGTAAGCAAACCGCCCATCAATCACCACACACTTGAAATGCACGCGCGGACACAATATTCGTTCCATGCCTTCCAAAAGATTGGGATAGCGATCGAAATCTCTGCGAAATGCCGGACCTGGCTCCTTTGCATGCAGTAGCCGTATCGCTACTTGTTTTTTCACCAGATCCGACAACACCTCCAGAAACGGCGCCATCGTATCCTGTTTATCGACGTACAAATCCTTTAAATCGGATGTCGCCAACCAGAGAAATTGCCGGGTCTTCGGAACCTGACGGGATATTACTTCGACATAAATATCGTGATCAGTTACGAATTCTAACATCATGCCCCAACGATTATGGTACTATTTGTACCTGACGTCCCCAGGGTTTACATCCATAGATTCCCATCACCTCTGCCTTTTTCCAGGAACGATCATTAAATTGATTTCCATACCAGGCAGCCTCAGCTTCCGTACTCGCCTTCCAGCTATTGTCGCTCACGATAAATCGGTCGCGTCCCTGGCGGCCGGTGATATGCAGATTCGCTATGAATCCTGCCGGTGAGTTCGATCCATTCATCGCTTCTACTGCCAATATATTCTTTCCCGGTTTCATCTGCTCGGTTACGCTATAAACGCGAGCCTGGCTCCAGGGTTCGCCTTGTCCGATTTTCCGACCGTTCAAATAAAAAGTAAAACGGTCGTCGGCCGTGAGTATGATCTTGGCTTGTCGAACTTTAGCATCGTCAGGTAAAATCACTGTCTTACGAAAATATACCGTACCTGCCGGCAAAGCGTCCTGCGCATTTATAATATGTTCAGACGACAACCAGATCCATCCGCATCCGTCCAGACTGAAGCTATTCATCCCCTGTAATATCTGTTCCAGAGTTCTACGCCGACCGGAATTCTGTATCTGTGCAATGATGGCTTGGAGTTCCTTGGCCGATAACGCCGAACGGGGGAGATTCCTGACGATCTGACTCGCCGCTAGTTCAGCTTCTTCCTTTACTTCTTCGTCTGCCAAAAATGGCTTTACTAATTTCAACGCCTGAGGATCCCGAACCGAAGTTAAACCGGATAAAATCAGCGTCTTTTCATCCATCCGCCGGGCATACTTCACTAACTCTTTATATCGATCGGCCACGACCTGGGCGGACATATCGCCTCCAAGGCCTAATACGCGCACGATACCGCGTAAGGCTAAAACACGATGACTTTCGGTATCCGTGGAACGAAACACCCTGGAAAGGGGCTCCGCTGCACGTGCATCCGGCCAGTTTACCAGGGCTCGAAGGGCTGTTTCCTGTATTTCGGGATTGTTACTATTCAGTGCTTGTTGAATGCGCGTAAAGGCATCATCGGTAGCTAATCCACTTAATACCCGTAAAAAAGAACACTGCGTAGCTACATCTCGTGTTTTCTCTATTGTTTTGATTATCTCCGTAACTTGCTGCGATGGCCCCTCGATTTTCCGACTCACCGCCAGTAACGCCATCTCCGCTTCCGGGCGTACGCTCTCATGGGGTAATTGAGTGAGAATACGAATCATATTCGACTGATGCTCAGAACCTGCCAATTGTCCCAACGCCTTCAAGGCCGCTTTGGCTACTTC
>CAZNQT010000367.1:0-5502 GCA_964574885.1 uncultured Pirellulales bacterium | reverse complement strand
GATTTACATCTCTAATTTCGAGATTGACACAGCGATGAGAAACATTTACCATATTTCCCAATTAGGTTCAATTCGTAGGACAGGAAAGGAAGTACATAATGACCGAGAAGACGAATCAAAACCAACCAAACAATTCTTCGGATACTAAACACAAAAAAAACGAACATACCCCGGTACCATATGAGCCGCCCACGATCCAACCTCGCAACGAGTCCCAGGAAGGGGATTTCTGGTGTGACTGAGCCGAAGAACTTCAATCCCCCGAGTATGGATCTCCAACGGATTCGCTGCCTGCGCACCTGCGAGGGAGTGCTCTTGTATAATGCCGCCGCCGACCTTACCTACGAAGGAAATCGGCTCACCGGCGAAGTACTTCAACTTCTCGACGGCCGACACGATATCCATGCCATAGCCCAATGCATTGCGGACCGTTATCAAATCGCTCTCGAAACCGCTTTACAGGACGTGCTGAATCTTCTGGAAAGGCTTTCGCAATACCATCTGTTGGAGGTCTGATGATGTCCATCCTGCAGGTTCCCATTCGCGTGAGTCTGGATGTCACTTCCGCCTGTAATTTGTCTTGTATCCATTGTCGGCATGCGGACTCTGCACCTAAATCTCCGGATATGACTTTCGATCAAATCCAACAAATTATCGATGATTGCTCCCAAATGGGCATTTTCCGCTTAATCCTCTCCGGTGGGGAACCGTTTCGGCGAGAGGATCTGATTCCCATCCTTCTCGTCGCACTTTCATCCCGCATCGGACGAATTTTTGTTTCTACAAATGGTTTGATGATGGATCCGGCCCGACTGGCGCCCTTACAAAAATATCGCCATAAACTAACGTTTAAAATCTCCCTCGACGGTTCCGACGACCACCATGATCGGATACGTCAAAAATCCGGCGCCGCCAAGCACACGCAAGAAACGATCCAACAGTTACTTCGCTCCGGTTTTGATGTCCAGATCACCACTACGCTGATGAACGACAACCTATTCGATTTACACCGGCTTGTATCCTGGACGGCAAACAGCGGTTGTTCACGACATTATCTCGTCGAAGTCATCCCCATCGGACGGGCAGGTCATAATATGATCCTCTCTCTCGAACAACGAATTCAGGCCCAAAAAATCATTCAGCAAGCCAAGTCAAAGTTTGAACATGCTCGTTTTTCCATCATCGCCAAACTCCCGTTCGCCAACGGGGATCGCCCGGGTTTCTACTGCTCCGGCGGTCGCGAAGAATGCGGCGTCCTCGCCGACGGCGGCATCGTCGGGTGTCGTCTTATGCCCGATCTGGTCGAAGCCAACATCCGCGATACGTCCATCTCGCGCCTCTGGAAGAATCCCCCATCGTTCTCCCGATTCCGGTATCCGCCGAACGAAACACTAACGCCGACTTGCCGATGGTGCGCACAACTTCCCTCCTGTCAGGCAGGATGTCACGCCTACGCGCGCGCCGTTACCGGTCGATTCCATGATCCCGATCCCCGCTGCCCGAAGGCATATGCTGTTCGGCAAAATAATCCCTTAATCCGGTAGGTTATGACTGGAAAAATTCTTATTCGAGTAGGCGACAAACTTTTGTCAGACCTTAACACTAAATTGCTAAAGGTCAAGATCACGCCTACCTGGGCCAATCTACTTTCTCTCTCTGCCGCTTTGGGTTGCGGCGCTGCCTTTACATATCAGAAAAATTACCTCGGCCTTGGCTTGCTGATTCTGCATGGTTTCTTCGATTACCTCGACGGCGCTCTCCGTCGCGCTGCCGACGATCCCACTCGAGAAAACCTCCCTGCGATTCTCCGACATGCCCTGGTCGATAAACTCTCCGACGGCTGTCTCTACTTCGGCCTGGCATGCGGAGATTCGATCTCTTTTCCCTTAGCCGGTGCGGCCTGGATGGCTTCTTTACTCGCCACAATCATTGGCATTATTCTTCATCGATACCAAATTACGTCACGCGAATCCTCCTGGTTCGAACGTTCCGATCGCATTCTCATCCTTTGGTTCGGCGCTCTCCTCAAGCAATGGCAAATCGCCGTCTGGATCAATGTCGTCCTTTGCCTGTGGATTATCCTGCAAAGAGTATTCGTGGGATGCAGATCTTGAATTTTATTTTATATTTTAAATCCCGCCCGTCACCAGATCGAAATCAATCACCACCAGCGTCTGATCGCCCATGGTTTGCTTGTTCCCGAAAAATTCATCCACCGCTGTAAACACCTGTTCCGTTAAGATCTTGGGACTTTCGGTTCGGGACGCACAGACAATCTGCTTAAAACAAAAATCACCAAACAGCAAGTGGCGCCGCCAAGCGAGTCCGCGAGTTTGGGGGTGGATCGCTGATTCCAGGGTTCTTTTTGCGTTTCTACTTAGTACTTGATAAGCTCATTTTTGCATTGCCTTCGCATATCTTATCAGATTATACTACGCTATGGCAAAAATAAATTTGGAATGGTAATGTTGAGGTGTTATTGGTTTAAGCGAATTGGGAATTAAATTATGTCACAGAACAAAATGAATCGACGCGGTTTTATTCAGAAGTCTATCACCGCCTCCGCCGGCGCCGCTATCGGGTGGCAAAGCTTCGAGGAGCAGCAACTGCGGGCGAAAATGGCGGCAGGCAATCCCAATGACGATGCCAAACCATCCAACCCTCCCCCAACTTCTTCGCAGGGAAAGATGCCCTACGGAAAAATCAAACACCTGAAAGTAAGCCGATTGTTTTGTGGCGGCAATCTCATTGGCGGATGGGCCCATAGCCGAGACCTGATCTATGTTTCCTCGTTGATTAAAGCCTATCATACCGACGAGAAAGTCTTCGAAACTCTGCAACTGGCCGAAGAACTCGGAATCAACACCATCTTAACCAATCCTCGATCCGACCGGGTCATCAATAAGTATTGGAAGCAGTGCGGCGGGAAGATTCAGTGGTTCTCCGATTGTGCCTGGGGGGACAGTATCCAGGAAGGCATCCGACGCTCCGTCGAAAATGGCGCCCACGCCGTGTATGTGCAGGGCGGCATCGCCGATAACCTGGTTAAGCAAGGCAAAACCCATCTACTAGGGGAGGCCCTGGAATTTATTAAAGACTTCGAGGTACCCGGCGGTCTCGGAGCGCACCGGTTAGAAACCGTCAAGGCCTGCGAAGAGGCGGGATTCAAACCGGATTTCTGGGTCAAAACGCTGCATCCGGATTCCTACTGGTCCGCGAAAATCAAACCGGAGCATGACAATATATACAGCCGCACGCCCTGGGAAACGATCCAATATATGAAGAGACTCAAACGGCCCTGGATTGCGTTTAAGGTCTTAGCCGCGGGTGCGGTACATCCCCGCGACGGATTCAAATTCGCCCTGGAAGGCGGGGCCGACTTCCTCTGCGTCGGTATGTTTGACTTTCAGGTCCGCGAGAATGTGAGCATCGCACAGAACGTCCTCTCAAAGAAACTCCAGCGACAACGTCCCTGGTTTGCCTAACACAGGATTGGGAAAGGAAAAAAAGAGAAAAAGGGAACGAGAGATTTCTTAATCTTTTCCTCGACCTTATCCTGAGATATTTCTTCTCTTCTTGCCGGGGACGGGGGACTGTTTTTCATTTTACATTTTGAGTTTACGGGGGACCGACGCAAGCAATCAACGTATGCTTGGCACGAGCGAATACCAATACCCCTCCGGATCCCTTTTATCCCTCCTGGGTCTCCTTTTCCGCGATCTCGGTAAGGTGCACTCGTCCGGAGAGAACATCTACCAGATTAGGTACTGCCCTAAAACGGAGATTATTAGTTTTGCATAGTTTACGAATCTCCAGAATTTTCCGAGCACAACTATTTGGCAGAGCCACGACGATTTCCTCCACCTGTCGTTTCTGTGCAATCTGAGGAATACGGTCGATTGTTCCCAGAATCGGGATCTGATGGATGCGGGCGCCGAGCAACCGGGGATTTTCGTCGATCATTCCGATTACGTCATAGATTTGTGAAGTTCTCTGAATCTCCCGCAGCAGCGTCTCTCCGGTATTTCCGG
This sequence comes from uncultured Pirellulales bacterium, assembly GCA_964574885.1. Classification (GTDB taxonomy): domain Bacteria; phylum Planctomycetota; class Phycisphaerae; order Sedimentisphaerales; family SM23-30; genus JAFGFX01. The sequence goes on along the minus strand of CAZNQT010000367.1, from coordinate 1,471 downwards.
CTCCTACGATGAGTATGCGTATCTGCGGTTCCGACGAAACGTCTTGCACTTCTTCGTAACAAAGACGTACGGATAAACGGGCCCCGGCAAGAATCACGACCGTGCCCCCCCAATCCAGCAGGAACACCGTTTGCGGTATATTTTGCCATGCGTCCATGTGTGCACGAAGGAAAGAAACATTCATTACGGAAAAAAAACCAAGGACTAGAATGATGGTGCTGAAAAAGGCGCCGTTCGTAATCACAAACAAATCCACCACCCCCACGTATCGCCACCAGCATCGCATTTGCCCCATCAAACCGAATACTATGAGTTTCACCGCCAAGACCACGACCAGCCAGTGAAGAAAAATCTGAAGAAACCACTCCTTTCTGATTTGGAAATTATAATTAAGCAAAAAACTTATAAATAAGGATATGCTGAAAAGGATGGCATGCACCAGGAGGTTTCGCAGGAATCGAAATTGAGTACGCGAAGTCCCCTTGGTCGCCGCCGGATTTTCATTTCCCGGATGACCTGCCGTCGTATCCATTGCCAGGGTTCCTTGGCTCCATTTTCCCCCACCCTGTACATGGATATACATTTATAGACTCACACGCACCTCTACTTTTATTATTACACATTTTATCGATTTTGGCAATTTGAATTTGTTTAGAATTTCGAATGAAGTACTGAGAATCTGGTTGTGGCTATGTCGTACGGGGTAAATCTGTGTCCAACTTTTCTTCTATTTCATCCTTCAGGCTTCATCCTTTCCTTTCTCTCCTCTGCGTTGCAATCATATCCCGTCCGTCACCAGATCGAAATCAACCACCACCAATGTCTGATCGTCCATCTGTTGTTTGTTCCCGCTAAATTCATCCACCGCCGTAAACACTCGCTCCGTTAAGATATTGGGGCTCTCTTTTCGGGTGGAACAGACGATCTGCTTAAGTTGATGATCGTTAAACGGTTCCGTGTTGGCATTTTGGGTATCCGTAATCCCGTCGGTGTACAGTACCAACCGATCCTTCTGACGGAACTGATGACACGATTCCGACTGTACTCCCTCCTGCACTCCCAATAACATTGTCGTCGGCCTTAACTCATCACAGCCCTCCTCGCCGCGATTACTCACGATCGGATGAGGATGACCGGCGTTCACGTACAACAACACCCCGCTCGGCAGATCCACCACCCCGTAAATCATACTGCACGTGATAAATTGTTCTACCTCTCTGCCCAGGTTCACCAGCAGGTTATTGATCTGCTCCACCATACTGCTCGGCCGACGACTTTCCTGAACATTTGACCGCAGCGTCCCCATGATCAGCGACATGATTAACGCCGATCCCATCCCATGGCCCACTACGTCCCCGATGGCAAACGCCACCTGATCCTGACCCAACTCCCGAAAATGATAAAAATCGCCCCCCACCTGCTCCGACATCCGGTTTTTCAGCACCATCTTGCCGCATTTACAGTCCGGAAC
>CAZNQT010000366.1:0-5502 GCA_964574885.1 uncultured Pirellulales bacterium | reverse complement strand
CCCAAAGATTTATAGGTAAATTATTGGATAAACCGCCAACTTTTTCGAAGTAGAATCGAAAAAGAAGAAAATTCCCCTTGACCGGCTCCGGTTCATAGGATTGCACGGATTACACGGATTAAAATCATAGAATACGATCAAATCACCAGCCTCAAGCTCGCAGACTCGCTTGGGGCTGCCACCCGTAGATAATATAAAATGAAAAATATACAATAAACAATGTAAAATGAGTGGATAGTTGTGAGTTGTGAGTTGTGAGAAATAAAACATTCGACAATCACGTCATGGAGCATAATGGCTGGAACCAGTCTAACAACATGGCTAAGCTTCGCATAGCCATGGCACCCTTTTTTTACCCGCGGTACGGGTCCGGAGGCGAAGAAAAGGATGAAGGAAGAAGGATGAAGGGGAAGAAGAGTTCACCGTTCACAGTTTACAGGAAATTTACAGAACTGGAATTCTCCGATTGCGTCTAAATGAGTATTGAAGATAGAATAAGGGATGCCGGAATGGGGCTAACGATTGAATAAAAATGAACGGAGAGAATTATGAATCCTTTACCAGGAAAATTAGTCGTGATAGTATTGATCGCACTGTTGGGAAATTGGGACATGGCGAAGCCGGCGGCGAAAAAGGCGAAGCCAGTGAAATTGACGGCGGATCAGAAAAAGCAGGTGGCGGGAAACACAGAGTTCGCTCTCGATTTATATCACCAACTCCAGAAAGAATTGGGTAAAAAAGGCGAATCCAGCAATCTGTTTTTTTCGCCTTACAGCATTTCGACGGCACTGGCAATGACGTACGGCGGGGCCCGGGGTGAGACGGAAAAGCAGATGGCCGAGGTACTGCATTTTTTCCCGGAACAGGAACGGCTGTATCGGGCGTTCGCGGCGTTGCAGAAAACGATGAACGAGGATACCGAAACGCGAGGGTACCAACTTCACGTGGCCAACGCCTTGTGGGGACAAAAGGGTTATGGGTTTCTACCGGCATTTCTCGACCAGACGCAGAAATATTACGGGGCGGGTCTGGAGGAACTGGATTTTGTTTCGGCGACGGAAGCGGCGCGCCAGACCATCAATAGCTGGGTGGCAGCCAAGACCCATCAGAAGATTAAAGATTTGATTAAACCCGGCGTGCTCAATGCGCTCACGCGGCTGGTATTGACCAACGCCGTCTATTTCAAAGGCGACTGGGCCAATCCGTTCAAAGAAAAATACACGAAAGAGGCGCCTTTTTATCTTTCGGCGGAGAAATCGGCGCCGGTTCCGCTGATGTTTCAAAGAGAGAGTTTTGGCTACGCCGAGTATCCCGAGGTGCAGGTTCTGGAATTGCCCTATACGTCCGATGAGTTAAGTATGATTGTAATGTTGCCGAGAGAGGCGGACGGATTAGCGAAACTGGAACAATCCCTTACTGCGAAAACGCTGACGCAATATCTGGCGAAACTGCGAAAAAAAGAACTCCTGGTGTATCTGCCGAAATTCCAGTTGACGTGCGAATTCGGATTGAAAACGATGTTGACGGCAATGGGTATGCGGGACGCTTTTAACGTTCGCCAGGCCAACTTCACCGGGATGACGTCCCGGGATGAGCTCTTTATCTCGGCGGTAATTCATAAGGCCTTCGTGGAGGTGAACGAGGAGGGTACGGAGGCGGCCGCGGCTACGGGAGCGGTGATGAGCATGAAATCGGCGCCGTTACCGCCGCCGGTATTTCGGGCGGATCATCCGTTTCTGTTTCTGATCCGCGATACCCGAACGAATAGTATATTGTTTATGGGCAGGTTAGTGAAACCGGAGGCGGTGAAATAAGAAATTTACCAGCCTCAAGCTCGCAGACTCGCTGGAGGCTGCCACCCGTCGAAGCAGGGACTAATGAATAAAGCGCATATTACCGAAGTTGGGAATGACGGCATAAGGCATCCAGTCGGTTACATGAAATCCCCCCGGCCAATAGACAAAGAAGGCACGGCCAATGAGGTAATCCCGCGGCACAATTCCCATGCGATAGGGTTCGGCCTTTCCGTTACGTTTTCCGTATTCATTCCAGAACCGAGAATCATGACTTTGCGGACTGTTGTCGCCTAAGACAAAGAATTCATCATTCTTCAAGGTAAAGGGGTGATTTTCGGTGCCTCTGCCGGGATGGTTAAGCCCCTCATTGGTATAATGGACATCGCGATAGACAGCGACCTGTTTGAAGTGAAAGGGGCCGCCCTGACCGACGACGGCAATCGAAGGAAACTGGGGATTACGGAGATTTCGTATGTAGCCCCAGGCCTGGGGATCGTTCGGGCCGAAATGTTCAAGGGGATCGTGGTTTCCGAGATGCAACCGTAAGGAATGATCCACCACCTCGAAGGAGACCGGGATGGTTCGACCCGGCGTCAGAGCCGGAAATTGTTTCGCGACAATTTCCCGAATGACAGAATTGTCCTGCGGATCGACCTCGGAGATCGAACATTGACCGTCGAAGTTGATTTCGGCCTGATAGGTTCGACCGTATTTACCGAGCCGAAGGGCGATGTCGCCCTGGGTAGCGGCAGGGGTGAGCAACCCGGACACTTTCAAGTCGCTCGCGATCGCATTACTGATGGAATCCTGCCCGTTGTAGGCACAAAAACTCTGGGAGAATTTCCGGATGCGTTCGGGATTAAAACTTATGACCTCCGGCCGATCAGCACCGTCAAACTCAAAGTAACGGGTTTCCGAATTAAACTTCCAGGCGCTATTTGGGTTTTGGGGCCGGAAGGGATCATCCCAGCATTCCTGGTTTCGATCGGATTCCAGTTGGTCGGGGATTTGGTAATCGCTGTGGTAGGCACAGATCCATAATACATCCTGAACGTGTTTGGGTTTGCGCTGGATGGTCCCGTCGATATAGACGTCGCCATCGCGGATCTCGACGGTCTGTCCGGGTCGGCCAATGAGTCGTTTGATGTAGTTCTCCTGGGGATTGGTAGGATTCTTAAAGACGACGACGTCCCAGATTTTCGGTTCGACAAACTGATAGAGGTATTTCAAGACTAAAATGCGGTCGCCGTTACTGACCCAGCGAGGCCGATTCGTATCCACATAGGTCCCGCACATCGGACAAACCGGAATCCCCCTCTGATTAAGTTTACCGCCGGAATATATATTTTCTTTATGGTGCGGGATGACCCCATTTTGGGCATTCGGATAGCCGTAATTGAATTCATAAGAACAGGCCGGACAAACCAAGCGAAAATGCGCTCCCCGCAGGGTGTCGGCCATGCTGCCGGTGGGGATAACAAAGGCCTCGACGACAAAGGCGCGGAAAATAAAGGCCAGGATAAAGGCGATCACCAGAGATTCAATCGTCTCCTTAAAGGATAGTAATGCGTTTTTAGTATCGTTCCCGGTCGTCTGTTCCGCCATCTTTACCTGTACCTCATATTCTACTATCGGAGGATTATCGGTTTGGGCTTACTATTTCCCCCTTCCCTGGCCCGTGAAACAGCATAACGAGTAACGAAGATGGAGTCAAGGCCGGGAATCAGCGGGGAAATGCCTAAATTCCCGGTTGAGACGACCCGGTTGGATTGGTATGATGTTCGGACGAACCGGAGAGTAGGATCTCAGGGTGAATCCAATGACCGAGGTACCATTATGAACGTGCAATTAGATTGGTCTAAGCTGCTCCCCTTGGCGGAAGGGGAACATACCACCGGCCACGGCGTCGGCTATTACCTCCATTATCAATTTGCCGGGAATGAGATATGGCGGTTCGGCTTGCTACTGGGCATCATAATAGTCACTCTGATTGTAGGGCGTCTGGTCCGTTTTTTGATACTTCGGAGTGCTCAAAAATTGGCCCAAAAGGAAAAAGGGCAGCTCCTGGAATTGTTCCTTCGTTGCGTATCCCGGCCCGCCGTGGTAGGCGTGTTTGCCGGCGGGATCTATGTAGCGCAATTTGTGATGAAGTTCGGCGACGAGGGTTTCAGTGAACCGGTGGGGAATTTCTGGGATAAAATCAGTCGGGCCGTGGCGGCCTTAGCGGTCGCGTATCTGATTTATCGGTTGGTGGATATCGTCGAATATTACCTGAAACGATTGACCGGCCGAACGGCAACCGCCCTGGACGATATGCTGGTACCCGTCATCCGTAAAAGCCTGCGTATTTTTATCACGATCATAGCGGTGTTATATGTAGCGGATAACATTCTGCAACAGGATATCAGCTCCATCTTAGCCGCCGCCGGGATAGGCGGTCTGGCATTTGCACTGGCGGCCAAGGATACCATCGCCAACTTTTTCGGCTCCGTTACCATCTTTGCCGATCGGCCGTTCCAGGTCGGCGAGCGGATTAAACTTGGCGGGTATGACGGGCCCGTCGAACAGGTCGGCTTTCGCAGCACCCGCATTCGCACACTCGACGGTCATCAGGTTACCGTCCCCAACAGTATAATTGTAAACGACATGGTGGAAAATATCGGTCGGCGCCCCTTTATTAAGCGCGTCGCCAATATCAGCATCACCTACAACACGCCACCTGACAAAGTCGAAAAAGCCGTACAAATCATCAAGGACATCCTCGCCGAAACCGAGGAAGTCAATCGAGATCCGGATCTGGTCCCACGTGTGTATTTTAATGAATTTAAGGATTTTTATTTGAATATCTTGATGATTTACTGGGTTAAACCTCCGGACTATTGGCTCGCCCAGGAGGTGTCTCAGAAGGTGAATCTGTCCATGATGCGTGCCTTCGCCGACGAGAGCATCGAGTTCGCCTTCCCCACGCAGACGCTCTATGTGAAAAAAGATAATTAATTACAATAGGGTGTCTTCAAAATTGGTTTAAAATTTGATGTAAAATCTGCTCCCAGTTGTCATAGGCTCGCTGGTATGCCTCCGTCAGTGAAGTATCCGGATTGATGATCCGGGTGGTTTTCAGACCTTCGAAGGCTTCTTTCGCGCTGGGGTAGATGCCGGCGCCGATGCCGGCGCCTCGGGCGGCGCCCTGGGAACCATCGGTGTTATAGAGTTCCACCCGGGCTCCGGTGACGGCGGCAAAGGCGGAGGCGAAGAGGGGACTCAGGAACATATTGGCGTCCCCGGCCCGCACGGTGTTGATCTCGATCTGCATGTCGCGCATGATCTTGAGGCCATAGTATAAACCGAACACGATTCCTTCCTGGGCGGCACGGAGCAGATGGGCCTTGGAATGAATATTGAACTGTAAACCGTGCACCGACGCGCCGAGATCCTTATTTTCCAGCGTTCGTTCGGCGCTGTTGCCGTAAGGTAAAATGACCAGCCCTTCGGCGCCCACCGGCGCCTGAACAGCCAGATCGTTCATTTGGGGATAGTCTTCGCCATCCTTGGTAACATTGTGTTTGAGCCAACTGTTGAGGCTGCCCGTCCCGTTAATGCACATCAGCACGCCATAACGGTTTTTTTGGGGGGTGTGATTGACGTGCAGGAAAGTGTTCACGCGGGACTTGGGATCGTAGTTGGGTTTTTCCCCGATGCCATAGAC
>CAZNQT010000365.1:0-5516 GCA_964574885.1 uncultured Pirellulales bacterium | reverse complement strand
CATCTACCCATCCACTCTTCCTCTTACTGAGCCCTGAGTCCTGATCACTTTCTTCTTATATCGCTTCACAAATTCCGCATATTGTTCCGGCGTGTCGATACCGACGGATTCGTGGACGACCTCGGCTACGGCTATGGTAATGCCATGCTCCAGGGCCCGCAACTGTTCCAGTTTTTCCGCCTGTTCCAATGGCGTCGGTTCCAGCGCACTCAACCTCAAGAGGGTATCACAGCGGTAGGCATACAGGCCCAGATGCTTGCGATAGGTTGGCCTTGCTCCGTCTGCATCGCGATGATAGGGAATCGGATGGCGGGAAAAGTAGATGGCCCTGCCTCTTTGATCCACGATCACTTTGACCACATTGGGATTACCGATATCCACCCCTGACCCGAACACCGCCGCCAGCGTCGCCATATCTGCTACCGGATCGCTCTGAATGCACTCCACCAAGCGATCTATATTGGCCGGATCGATCTCCGGCTCATCCCCCTGGACATTGACAATTACCTCTGCGCCCAGCTCAGCCGCTACTTCCGCGATCCGATCCGTACCGCTGGGGTGGTCCGCCCTCGTCATCCGCCACGACGCCCCAAATTCATCACAGGCCCTACCTATCCGTTCATCATCCGTCGCTATCAATACGGATTCCAGCGATTGGGCCTGACATACCTGCTCATAAACGTGCTGAACGAGGTATTTCCCGCTCTCTGAAGCGAGAAGTTTTCCGGGGAATCGACTAGACGCGTAACGGGCCGGTATAACCGCAACTACACCCACCTATTCACCTTTTTCTTTGCAGGATTTTGGCTTTTTCGCCTTAAAACTCACTGCGATACAATGTTACTGCTTACTAAATCTTGTGTCAATTCTATTTATTACGACTACAGGATTTCTAACCGTGCAATTGTGACATATCGATTGTTCCAAATATAACGATCATAGAAATTAGGTAAAATTTTGTGGAATTTACTCAACAAAAGTGTTTTTTGCAAAACAAAGCCAATTTTACTATAAGTTCATTTATTACAGTATCTTATGAAATATTATTATGAATTTGTGTTGTAAAAGGACAACGTCTCAACTGAACAATTGAATGAACCAATATTAAAACGTCGTGAGTTTTAGTTTTATATATGACGCGCAGATAGTAAGTTACAAACGCAGAAGAAAAACTTGATCGTAATAGCAATTTTGGCATTTATTTTGCGGATTTTTATAGGACAAAGGCAGGATTTCAGGCAGATCGGGTCCCACCGAAGCCAAATACCCGCCAGGAGTTGTGGAAAATGGGAAGCTCGGCAAAGGGCTCAGGATACAAAGAGAAACGGGCACATCGTCGTCTGTATATACGATTACCCCTGTCGTATCGTAAGCAGGATAGCGGTCGTAGTAAGGGCTTTCGTACCATAACGATCAATGTGAGTACGGGGGGAGTGTATTTTGAGACGACGGACGAGGGTATCCAGGTAGGTGATATACTGGACTTTGAGCTGGGCATTCCACCGGGAGATTCACGATTTCCGCTGCCAGGTAAAATCACCAATACAGGCAAGGTAGTGCGTACCGCAGCGATTCAAGAACAAGACGTGGAGAACGGGGGGCCTTCCTACAGCCGAATTGGCGTGGCGGCACAGTTTCAGGAAGAATTTAAGATCCAGACCAATGAGTCCCTTTCCGAAAACGTCTAAGCGAAACTCCCGTCCTACTACACCCGTAACACCATTGTAAGACATTCTTTATGGCATAGAAGCGCGTTTTCTTACCCATCGAAATTTGCAATAATCGACAAAATACATCGAGTTCTCTCGGTGTGCGAACCAGAGGTTGCACTCTATTTAGGCCCGATAATATTAAATTTACGTTAATACTACTGAAAACCATAAAAAGACTTGCCAAGGATACCCGATTCGGTGTATAATTGATCTTGGACTGAGCGACGTCACGGATGAGAAACGGAAAGAGCCACAACGTAATACGCACTAGCAGAATGAGCGCATAAAGAATGAAATTGCCCCGGCAGGTGCGATTCCGGCCGTTTTGTTAGACGCCCTGAGAATAGGATGAACTATGGATTCACCACGAATAGATCAATCACTAAGCGAGTTGACGTTATTCATTTTTCGTCGCAGTTTGCATCCGGAATTGTTTCAGATCTATCGCTCCCGACAATTTTATCAGGGGGACTATGAAGTGATTCTCTGGATCACGGACTGCGGTCACGTGGTCAGCGTGTATAGCGGCGACCATTGCATTACGGAGTTGATTTGTCCGGCGGAGCAGATGCTGCCCAAGCGCGGATTGGCGCAGCAAATTCCGTTCCGGGGCGAAAAGAGCCACAAGTGCTCCTGGTCGAACGATCTCGGTTACATGGTGAATTTTCAAGTGGAATCCATGAGCGTAAATCTGTATCGCCAATGCCATGAAGATTTCACCAACGCCGGCAAGAAGCGGGGGATTTTTATATCCTTTCCTCAGTGGGCCAAGGGCGATCTGATCCCGTTTAGCTATCTGGATTACGAAGCCCGCCGCGAGGAACTGCAGTTGCACGCCTATCACGCGTTTCCCGAACAACAGCGTCTGCTGAAAACACAGTCGTTGTTCGAGCTGAGCGGGAAGTAAAATAGGCTATAGGCTGTAAGCTGTAGGCTATAAGCTGAAGAATTAAATGGTGTGCAATGCACACCCTACCGAGCTTTATCCTCAACCAGAATCATGCCCATTTTGGTCGGATCAAAATCTTTGGGCCATAGGGTGGCTGAATTATATACCGCTCCCGTCCAATTATACACTCCCTCACAACTTTTCATCTCTCGTAAGTCGGCGCCACAGAGATTGGTTTCCTTCATAAAAACACGACCCACTTTATGAAACCCTAAGGAGGCGCCTTGTAAGTTAGCGCCGGTAAAATCGACCTGACATATTTGTGCGTTATTCAAGTTTACACCTAATAAATTCACCTGGATAAGATTTACCCCGTCCAAACACGCGTGATGTAAATCAGCGTCCTGCAGATTCGCTTTCTGCATATTAATACCATGCACCAAACGAGCATACAATACCATACCGACGAGGGCTGATATTACGACCAACCTTTTCCGCATAACGCTTTGTGCGATACTCCATGCCCGAATACCGCCAGATAGCAGTACGGTCGCAGCGCAAAACGGAGGAACCCAAACCGGAAATATGAAAAATCGATATATCGCGGCTATGCCAAATGCACCAAAGAAAAATCCATTAAACAAAAGGATACCGGCAATAAAACCGTTATAACGTTTGCCATAGTTCCGAAATACAACCATCCATAAGAATAAGGTCGCAATACCCGAGGAGATGGTTATATATACATACGCCGGTCGGGGCAGCATAAATACCGCACCCGTGGTATAAAGCATGTCAAACATACCCCCTCCAAACAAATGATAATTCACAACCAATGCAGAGACCGGCAATACGACGCCGAAAAATATATACAGGGATATTTGTTTTTGGTTCATTGAACCAGCATGTGTTGTCTTTTCGGTTTTCTTAGATTGAAGTACAGACATTTCCATATACCACTCCAATCCGAACCGTTATTTTTCCCGAATAATATTATCCACCATTGAGATACATTACAAGTTTTAAAAGGCGACCACACGGGGTCACATTGTTCAACCCAGTTTACCTCTTTATCCATCATCGACGTGGGAAGAGCGAAAAAATAGATAAGCATAGATATAAGAATACCGCAAGCAACGGCGATAACAGTAATTCCTTTCTGGAAATTCGTCATGATTATTTTATATATATCCGCCCGAAAAAAATGGTCAATACCTTTACTTGTGACCTACTAGTGTCGCTTGAAACCTAAGGTAGATTTATATATAATAGTAACAGCTATAGATAGAGAGAGCTTTTCCGGAGAAAAGGAGACGGACAAGGATGCAGGACAAATATTGCGCTATAGGAATGATCCAGGCGCCAGGCACAGCCGTGCGGAAGAAGCGACAGGTAATCCTGATCCTGGCGGCGGTATTGGTATGGATGATGCCGTTGCGTGCAGGCGCTTATGCACATCGTTATCTGAATAAATCCGATGAATGGTTTCGAAGCGAGGAGGGGAATCGCGTGCTTACCAACGTATTGTCGTGGCAATCGCTGCGCGGCAGTTGGCCTCGGAACACAAATACCACGGCAAAACCGTACCAAGGTCCGCCTGACAAGATTAACGGCACATTCGATAACTATGCGACAGTCGATGAACTGCGTCTGCTGGGCAAAGCGTATAACATAACGGGGGAAGAGAAATATAACCAGGCATTTCGTCGCGGCCTGGACCATATCTTAACGGCACAATATCCGAGCGGCGGCTGGCCGCAGTACTTTCCGCCGGGTAAACATTACAATCGTTATATCACCTTTAACGACGACGCGATGATCCGACTGATGTATTTTGTGCGTGAGGTAGCGACGTCGGATACGTATAAATTCACCGAAGCGAAGCGGCGCAAAAAGGCGCAGCGGGCATACGAACGAGGCCTTGACTGTATCCTCAAGTGCCAGATCCGGATCAAAGGGAAATTAACCGTATGGTGCGCTCAGCATGACGAGAAGACCTACGAGCCTCGTCACGGCCGTCGATTTGAGCTGGTTTCACTGAGCGGCGCCGAGAGTGCACACATTCTGGCATTCCTGATGAGTATAGAAAATCCGTCGCCGGAAATTGTTCAGGCGATCCATGCCGGCGCCCAATGGTTCGAATCGGCAAAGCTGACAGGCGTTCGTTGGGCCAAGATAGGCAAGGATCGAAAGCTCGTCAAGGACGCTTCTGCACCGCCCTTGTGGGCAAGGTTCTATGAGATCGGCACCAATCGACCGATCTTCGCGGACAATAAATCCGTTAAAAAATACGATGTGGCGGAGATCAGCCAAGAACGTCGAATTAACTATGCCTGGTACGGCCCTTGGGGCGCCGGCGTTGCGGATCGTTACGAGAAATGGAAACAAGACCAGGCGGCGCCAAACGAAATTTTATACTAAGAAAGAATATTGTAGATACGCAAAGAAATTACGGGAGAGGCGTATGACTGCCTTAAAAGAACATTTTTCGTCGGAGGACCAGACCGGCTCGACGATGCAGTGCATGGAGATTTGGGGAGGGACGGGTGTGGTCGATCGCGCCGTGCGTACCCCCGGTCTGGAGGGTTGGATTTACAGCGAACCTTTTGCCGGACACTCGCAGGGAGGCGATATCCTCTACTTATCGCTCTGCGCCAAGGGGATCCTGACGCGGATGATCCTGGCGGATGTATCCGGACACGGTCATCACGTAGCGGCTCTGGCAACGGATCTACACGATCTGATGAAGGAACATATCAATACCGTCGATCAAACGGCACTGGTGCAATCGTTAAATCAGACGTTTTCCCGCCTCTCCTCGGAGGGGAAATTCGCGACGGCCATCGTAGCGGCCTATTACGATCAGACGAATCAATTTCTTTACAGCAACGCCGGTCACCCACGCCCCATATGGT
>CAZNQT010000364.1:0-5530 GCA_964574885.1 uncultured Pirellulales bacterium | reverse complement strand
CCGAGGCGCCGCCGTATCGATCCCCCGCGCCAGGCCCGACACAATCGTGAATCCCGCTGCCGCCAACTGATGACTCAAGCGCGACGCCTGCTCCTGACCATAGATGCTGCAGTTCCGCGATCCGACCATCGCCACCGCCAATGAATCCTCCCGCGCAAATTCCCCCTTCACATACAAAACGTGCGGCGGATCGACGATCTCCTGCAACAATTTCGGATACTCCGGACTCTCCAGTGTCAGGATCCGTACCCCCGACTGCTCCGCCAGAGCCATTTCTTGATCGACATCCGCTTCATCTCGCCCCCGAGCTATCTCCTCGGATTTCTTACGTCCTATCCCCGGCACCGACATCAATTGTCCGACTTTGGCGCCCAGAACCTGATCGATCCCCCCGAAATATCGCAATAGCTTGGCAAACGTCTTCGAACCTACTCCCGCCGCCAAGTGCAGCCGCAGCCACTTCGCCACCAATTCCCGATCCGGACCGGTCTCACTCATCCGTCCCACCCTTTAATAGAATTCTGAATACCCATATTTACTGGTACTGATCCGTATTCAACCTTACTTGATTGTATGTTTACTTTCCCGTTATAAAAGCGTATGGTGGCCTCATAATAAAGCAGAGGGTTTGGTTTGCCAAGGATAAATCACTCCATGATGATTTATGTGAAGCTCGTAGGTATGACGTTGTTTTGGGGCGGGGCGTTTATCTCCGCGCATCAGGTGGCGCAGCATGCCGGGCCGTTTAGTGCCGCGTTTGTGCGTTTTGCGATTGCTTCCGGACTGCTGATGATTTTTATCCGAAGTCGGTCCACGCTGAAACCGAAGTTACAGCGCAAACATATCGTCTGGTTACTCCTATTGGGATTGACGGGCATATTTGGGTATAACGCCTTATTTTTCGAAGGACTCAAAACCGTCGAGGCCAGTCGTGCCGCGCTGATCATTGCCAACACGCCCATTACCATTGCCCTATTGTCGGTGATCTTCTTGAAAGAGAAACTGACGCTTCTACGGAGTCTCGGTATCCTGATTTCCATATCCGGTGCTCTGTTGGTGATCAGTCGAGGGAAACTATCCGTTTTTACGGATCAATCGCTGACCTGGGGGGAGTTGTGTATTCTGGGTTGCGTGCTCTGTTGGGCGGTATATTCCTTAATCGGCAAGGTCGTGATGACGGATCTGTTGCCGTTGCAGGGCGTGACGTATGCATGCGTCATCGGAACGGTCGCCTTGTTCTTCCCGGCCGTCGCCGAGGGCTTGTTCCGCCAGGTGGGGGGGTACAGTCTGTTCGTTTGGCTCCACCTGATCTATCTGGGAGTATTCGCTACCGTCGTAGGGTTTATTATTTTTTACCAGGGAATTCGTCAGATCGGTCCGGTCAAAACCGGTTTATTTATTAACCTGGTGCCCATCTTCGCCGTCATTCTCAGTGTGATCTTCCTGCACGAATCCGTCACCAAGTCTCTGATCGTCGGCGCCGGCCTGGTCATCACCGGTGTGTACCTCACTAATCGTAAAATCTCCAAACGTAAAAAACAGATTAATTTGGGATTACCATAATAATACAGGAGTAAAAAAATGAAACTAAATCGACGTGATTTTCTCAAGCGGATGGGGATCGCGGTTTCATCTACCTTGGTATTTAAACTCGCTCAGGCCAAGGATACTGTAAAACCGACAAAACCCAACTTTGTCTTTTTCCTGGTCGATGATCTGGGCTGGACCGATCTGGGCTGTTATAACAGTCGCTTTTACGAGACGCCGAACATCGACCGATTGGCGCAAGGAGCCCTGCGTTTCACCAATGCTTATGCCGCCTGTCCCGTCTGTTCGCCCACCCGCGCCAGTATCATGACGGGCAAATATCCCGCCCGCGTCGGTATCACCGATTGGATTCCAGGCTACCGCGGCAAAAATACCAAACTCATTACGCCTGAGGATATGCACCAGTTACCCCTGGCAGAAGAGACGTTTCCGGAAGTACTCAAGCAGGCCGGCTATTCGACTTTCTTCGCCGGCAAATGGCATCTCGGCGGCGAGGGCTTTCTACCCGAACAGCAAGGGTTTGATATTAATAAAGGCGGCCATCACCGAGGTTCCCCGCCCGGTGGATATTTCTCCCCTTATAAAAATCCCAAACTCTCCGACGGTCCCGATGGCGAATATCTCACCGACCGTCTCGCTGAAGAATCCGTCCGGTTCCTGCAATCGCAGTCGAAAGAGAAAAATCCCTTCCTGCTGTATCTTTCGTTTTACACCGTCCATACGCCCATTCAAGCCAAGCAGGACTATATCGCCAAATATAAATCCAAACTGACCGGGATGCCGGCTGAGCGAAAGCCCGACTTTATTCCCGAACGACAAAGCCGGGCCAAAAAAATTCAGGATCGACCGGACTATGCCGGCATGGTCCAGAGTCTCGATGAAGCCGTCGGACGAGTATGGGACGCACTCGCTAAACTGAACCTCACCGACAATACCATTATTATTCTCATGTCCGACAACGGCGGACTCTCTACGTTACCCGGACGCCGCAATGCCCCCACTGCCAATGTGCCCCTGCGCGCCGGCAAAGGTTGGCTCTACGAAGGGGGCATTCGCGTCCCTATGATTATCAAATGGCCGGGCGTTACCAAACCTGCGTGCCAATGTGATGTGCCGGTAACCTCCACCGATTTTTATCCGACCATTCTGGAGATGGCCGGCTTACCCTTAAAACCCCAACAGCACGTTGATGGCGTCAGTCTGGTGCCGCTCTTAAAGGGCGGCGCTTCCTTGTCTCGAAAAGCCATTTTCTGGCACTATCCCCATTACCACGGCAGCGGCTCGCGACCCGCCGCCGCCCTCCGCGCCGGAGATTATAAACTCATCGAATTCTACGAAGAAAACCAAATCGAACTGTATAACCTGAAAAACGACCTGAGCGAAAAACAGAACCTCGCTAAAAAACTTCCCCGAAAAGTCGCCGAACTGAAAATCCTCCTGCGCAAATTTCAGAAAGACACCGGCGCCAAATTCCCCCGTCCCAATCCTGATTACAAACCCTGAAATCTCTTTAATAAATTAATCCTATTTCGTTTAAAAGCCCCCTCCACGAGGAGGGGGATCGATCACTACGCAAGGAGGGGGATTAAATTCTACTAAAGAGCCGGGATCGCCAGCGACCGGGTGTAGAACAACGGGTGGCAGCCCCAAGCGAGTCAGATAGGGTGTGCATTGCACACCTTTTGTACTGCGAGCTTGAGGCTGGTGGTTCGCTCAGTTTAAAGCCTCCCATGTCAGCCGCGGGACGATTACGGTCCTATGTGTTTAAATCTTGAATCGATTGCCAATTGTGCTATAATGAAAAGCAAGGCGTAGAGGAGAAAAATAAGCAGGAGAAAATGCCCCGAATCTTATGGTTATGGGACTCTTGGGAGTAGGGTGTGCACTGCACCCCATGTATAACTGGAGCGCATAGGAATTTGTATTTCTGATCGTCTCAGAAAGTGTGCCACGGCCATCCTGGCCGTGTCCTCGTTATGTGCTCATTAGGAAACCGGCACGGTCGAAACGACCGTGGCACTCTTATAACGTTACGTCCCTGACGGACGGCTTGCCTACGGTTCGCGTAGGCATGATGTATCGAGAATAGAATAACGGATTATATGAAACGATTTTGGCAAGATAAACTTCGGCGGCCCACACATCATCTGCCCGTTCGAGATTTGGATCTCGAACCTCTGGAGCCGCGACTGCTCTTGAATGCGTCTCCGTATCCCACCGACTATGAGCAGTTGATGCTCGAGTTAATCAACCGCGCCCGCGCCAATCCCGCCGCCGAAGCCGACCTCTATCGCATCAATCTGAACGAAGGCGTTCCTTCCTGGGATGTGATCTCGACGGAACCCAAACAGCCGGTGGCGTTCAATCTCGATCTCATCGAAGCCGCCCGCGCTCACAGCCAATGGATGTTGGATACCAATACCTTCCAGCATGAAGGAGCGAACGATTCCAGTCCGGGCGACCGCATGGAAGACGCCGGCTATGTCTTTACTGGTGACTGGGGCTGGGGCGAAAACCTCGCCTGGATCGGACAAGGCGGCAACTGGCCCAATACCGCGCAATTTACTCAGGAGGAGCATGAAAACCTTTTCGTCGATGCAAACTTCCCCGATCGGGGGCATCGAACGAATATGATGGAACCTCAACACAAGGAAGTCGGCATCGGCTTGCAAACCGGAATCTTTACCTCGGACGGCTTCGATTACTACTCCGTGATTACCACCATTGATTTCGCCTGGGTGCCGGGGGATAATTTCCTTACCGGCGTCGCCTATGATGAACGGGTCAAGGACGATGATTTCTACACCCCCGGCGAAGGAATTGAGGGATTGACCGTTAAGGCGATTCGACAGGGCGATGGGGAATCCTTCACTACCGCCACGTGGCCTTCCGGGGGATATTCCTTACCGCTTCCCGAGGGCGTGTACGATGTGTTTATCAACGGGAAGGAAGTGAATTTCTCTAATTATCATGCCGGCCAAATCACCATCTCCGATCAGAACGTCAAAGTGGATTTCCCCCTCGATGTAATTCAACGACCCGACCTGACGATCGACGCCTTGAATTATACCAGCGGAACCTATGATCCCGGCGACGAGATTTCCATCGCCCTCACCCAGCAGAATCAGGGATTGACCGGACTCTCCTACAAACAGAAATACAAAATCGAACTGCGCCTCTCTGCCGATCGCATCTGGGGAAATGATGATGATATGATCCTGGATCCCCTTTTGACGATACGGTCCGGTTTACTCCCCGGCAACAGTAAAATCGTACAGCAGGCCTTCGCCATTCCCGCGGAAATCCCTGCCGGCTCGTATTATCTAGCCGCCTGGATCGACAGCACCGATACCGTCAGCGAAGAGGACGAATCCAATAATATCGTCTGGTCCGCTTCGAATAATATTACCATGACTAATATCCGCAATTTTGACGGTTCCCGACTCGCCCGCTATTTTGATGCCGACCACAATCTCGTTACCATTGCCCTGAAAGGGCCCGGTAGCGGCAGTCTCATTCAAGCCGACGACGGCGATGCCTTCCAGATCATTCTCAACGATACCGACGCCTCCTCCTCCTTGAAAATCTCCTCCTCCGGCAATGAAAATACCACGGTGCATACCATCATTGCCAATGGCTCTCTCGGTTCGATCAAAGCCAAATCCCTCGACCTGACCGGAAATCTTCAGATCATTGGTAGTCTTGATGGTTTGCAGCTCGATGATATCCAGACGAATGCTCAAATTACTATAACAGGCGAGTCAACCAAAGGCCTGACCGTGAAGACCGACGAAATCGGCGACGAGGTGGATTTCAGTGTGGCAGGATATTTGAAAAGTTTTCAGAACAATTACATCAACGACGGCAGCCTCATCGCCGATTCGCTGGGGAAAGTGAAAGTAAAATTCGGTAATTTGGATACGAATATCAAAGCCTTGATCGGCGACATTAACTTGATCTTAGCCCCCGGTGATTGCACCGG
>CAZNQT010000363.1:0-5533 GCA_964574885.1 uncultured Pirellulales bacterium | reverse complement strand
CGGGGGCCGCGTCATTTGTTTATACGCCCCGGGGGGGGGGGGGATCAGGCAGGCGGTCGGGGTCAAAGCACTGACGGCTATGGCCTGTGGGGAAGATCGAGCAGCGGCATCGGTATTTTCGGCGAACAAGCCGCCAGCGGTAACTTCGGTTATCTGGGAACGAGCGATTACGGCGTGTACGGTTCCAGCGATACGGGGACGGCAGGATATTTCACATCCGATTCCGGGTATGGCTTGATTGTGGAAAACGGATACGTTGGGATTGGAACCACCAGTCCCGCGGAGGACCTGGAGGTAGTCGGCAATGTCAGACTTAGTCAAGACGGCGGCGCGCTAATCCTGAAAACTCCCAGTCATAATAATCCAGCCCGCTATGCCATCCGTTTTGAAAATAATGCTCTTGCTCCGTTTTTAGGAGACGATACGGAAGATCAATTATTTAGTTTCTACACGGAATTTGGCAAGAATCGCACCTACGATGCGCGTCTGCGAGCGTATGGCAAAGCAGCCGATTCATGGGGGAACTATATTGAAATTACTCACGACGGGAACGATGGCGTCATCCAAACGGATACAGGGGATTTGCTCTTGAATCCTGCGGGCAACGTAGGAATTGGCGAAGCGGATCCCATAGCTAAGTTGGAGGTAAATGGAGAATTTAAAGCCAAGTCAGCTATATCGGGAGGTACCGCTGTTTATGGCAGCGCGACGGCATCCGGGGATATAACTAATTATGGCGGCTACTTTCAAGCCTCGGGTGGTAATGGCACCGGTGTTGTTGGCGTGGCCAACAGCTTCGGAGATTATGTTAATTACGGGGGGAAATTTTCTGCCCTGGGCGACCACGGTGTGGGTGTTTACGGCAATGGCTATAGTAGGGGAGTTTCCGGCAAGTCTAACGGCGGTGAAGGTGTTTATGGTGAATCTGTAGTCGGCTATGGTGTTTACGGTAATGCCACCAGTTCCGGTGATGTGACTAATTATGGCGGCTACTTTGAGGCCAAAGGAAAATCAGCCTATGGTGTTTACGGCTATGTCACTCACACGGAAGATGAAAACTACGGTGGTTATTTTGAAGCCGAAGGTAAATATGGCTATGGAGTTTATGGAAAAGCCGTTGGTAGCGATGCGGTCGGAGTCTGTGGAGAGGCCACCGGCAGCAGTGGAGTAGGCGTCGAGGGTAAAGGACTTGCATATGATTTTTATGCCTCGGGCATGGGGATTAATTATGGCGCCTCTTCATCCATACGGTGGAAAAAGAATATTCAGGCTATCGATCATCCTCTTGACAAGATTCTTCAATTACGAGGTGTGTATTTTGACTGGGATCCGGAACACGGCGATCAGCATGATGTGGGAATGATCGCAGAGGAAGTGGGAACGATTTTGCCGGAAATCGTAGTGTATGAAGAAAACGGTATTGACGCGATCGGTATGGACTACAGTAAACTAACACCGCTTTTGGTGGAAGCCGTCAAGGAATTAAAGAGAGAGAAAGACGCCGAGATCGCCGCACTCAAAGGGCAGCTCTCAGAGATGACATTGCTGCGAAAGGAAAATGCCGAACTACGTGCACGTCTGGCCGCCTTGGAATCCGTAGTCGCCAAAATGTCCCGGATGCAGACGGGAGGTTTGTAATCAAAGGCGGGGATATATGAAAATAGTGAAAAGAAAAGAAGGATGAAGGAAATGAGTCTATAGTCCCCGGTCTTCAGTCCACAGTTGCCGACAAAATGAGATTCTTCGCTTCGCTCAGAATGACATATAAGCGGATAGTGGATAGAAAATCCCCAGCGCAGGTCCGAAGGCCAATCCTGGGTCGCTTTACTTCGGGAGGCGGAAAATTGTCTTGACCTATCATGGGTATTTGGTATAATGGGATAAATATATATTCCATCGTTGGTTACCGAACAGAGTCAGGAGGAATTGTTCTCATCGTCATCTAGTCGGATTCCTAACCGAGACTCGAACTATATACATATTGCCATTCGGGCAAAAGAAACTACATAGAGAAAGTAATAGACAGGGCGTACTTCGGTACAGGAGCACGATAAATTACGGCGGCTATTTTTACAGGAGAAAAACATGAGTAAAAAAGCAGTAACAATGTGTTTTTGTGTCGTGGGGATGGCGTTGGGGGCCAGTGAGACCGTGTGGGCAAAGTCAGTGGGGACGGCGTTTACGTATCAGGGCCGGCTGACGGACGGGGGCAGTCCGGCGACGGCAAGGTACGATTTTCAGTTTCGCTTGTACGATGCGCTCTCCGGCGGCAATCAGGTCGGATCCACGCTTACGAAGACCAGCGTAGGCATCCAGGACGGGTATTTTACGGTAGAACTGGATTTCGGGAATACCTATCCGGGGGAGGCGCGGTGGCTGGAGATCGACGTCGCGCCGCAGGGTAGCCATACGTTTACCACCCTGGCGCCCCGGCAGGAACTGACACCATCGCCCTATGCCATATACGCCGATAAAAGCGACTGGGACCACCTGGCCAATCTGCCGGCGGATTTTGCCGACGGCGTCGATGACAACACCACCTATTCCGTGGGGGCGATGCTGACGCTGGTAGGCGATACCATTTCGCACGCCGATACCTCCACTCAGGGAAGCATGGACAATAGCTTTGGCGCGGTGGTGCAGGACGTGTTCCTGGATACGGCCGGGCACGTAACGTCACTGGGTTCGTGTAACCTGGACAACCGATATTTTACCGAGATCGAACAGAAAACGAGCGGCGGGTCTCAATTGCATTGGGATAATTTAATCAGTGTACCGGCCGGATTCGCCGACGGCGTGGACGACGTGGGCTCCGGCGATACGGACTGGATTATTGCCGGCAGTAATATGTATGCGGGTGTGACGGGCTACGTGGGCGTCGGCACGAGCACGCTGGGCAGTAAATTTGCGGTCGAATGGAATAAGACGAATAATGTCAATCCGATTGCCGTATTCCGAACGACGGGCAGCAATTCGGTCAGCGCGATCCGGTTCCAGAATCCCAATGATAATCATTATAACCTGGGGATCGCTCAAAACGACGATTTCGCCCTGGGCTACAATAACAACATATCGCTGGCCTCCGATCTGCTGCGGATCACGCCTGACGGCTATTTGGGTCTGGGTACGATCAATCCGACGAATCATCTGGACATTAATTCGGATGATTACAACCTGGGAATCTCGCTGGACGGGCGCAAGGCCCTGGGCGGGTATTCCGGAAATTCGTACCTGCGTTTGAATCCGGACGGCGATTTCGAAAAAGTGTACGTTCATTCCGTGTTAGAAACCAGCGATTTCATCGCTGCGGACGGCGGCCTGAACGTAGGCGGCAACACGGATCCGGGCACAAACAACCTGCTTGTGAACGGTCAGGCGAGCATCGGGACAACCGTCCAGCAACATAGACTGGAGTTGGGTTCCACGGGGGATACGTATAACTACGCACGGATTGCCGCGTCGAGTTATGCCGGGATTATGTTCTTTGACGGGGAAGGATCGCATAGCGGACTGATTCGTTACGACCATAATGATGATTTTATGGAATTTGAGACCCGAAGCGGCGTTAGCACCTCCGAGCGTATGAGGATTACCTCCGACGGCAACATCGGGATCGGGACAGAAGCACCGACGGCGAGAACTCACATTGTAAACCCCGGATCGAATGATGTGTTTCGAGTGGATGACGAAACCGACGATACGAGTCCGTTTGTTATCAGCTCCGTCGGCGGCGTAGGAATAGGAGTCAGTAATCCTAACGCGAAACTGGAATTGCAATATTCCATTATGAATGTCAAGATGGGGCATGTCGATATGACTCCGTCTACCTATAATTATTACAACTCCGTTTTAGGTAAAATAGGCGATGATGTGGAAAGCTCTTTAGCCCGTCGATTTCACCATGAAACTTCTGATTTTTATCGTTATTATGGGGTTTATGCTGCAGCGCTCGAAACCGATTCAGAAACTAATTACGGCATCTATAGCAGGGCCTCCGGAGCAGAAAATAATTACGCCGGGTATTTTTTCGGTGACGTCGAGGTATCCGGCGACCTGAAAGTAATGGGTACTCTGACGAAAGGCGGCGGTTCGTTTAAGATCGATCATCCGCTGGACCCAGAGAACAAGTATCTCCAGCATTCGTTTGTGGAATCGCCGGACATGATGAACGTCTATAACGGCAACGTCACCACGGATGACAAGGGTTTTGCGACGGTCAAGATGCCGGATTACTTCGAGGCCCTAAACGGTGACTTTCGGTATCAACTTACCGTGATCGGTCAGTTCGCCCAGGCGATCGTGGCGGAAAAAATTACAAAGAATCAATTCAAGATTCAAACGGACAAACCCAGCGTAGAAGTTTCCTGGCAGGTGACCGGCGTGCGCAAAGACCCCTACGCCATGGCGCATCGCATCGAAGTCGAAACGGAAAAGGCTCAGGCGGATAAAGGTAAATACTTGTATCCGGAGGCCTATGGACTCCAAGCGGAACAAGGAATCAATTTCGTTCATGAAGATCCGCTGCATAAATCGAAACACCGCGAGTCAGAAATCGAAGTCGGTCAGAATTCACTCAAATCCACAGCACCTAGCAGTTAGGAGGAGAAACAGTGAAGAGAAGATTCAGGTTAATTTCTTATGTAGGATTCGTGGGTACTCTGCTGATTCTCGCGGCCGGCACATCGGCGGCGCCGGTAGGAACGGCGTTTACGTATCAGGGGCGGTTGTCGAACGGGGGGGATGCGGCGAACGGTTCGTATGATTTTCAATTCAAACTATACGGTGACGAAATCATCAGCGGCGAACAGACCCAGATCGGCGACGATCTGCTCCTGGCGGAGGTACCGGTTGCCGACGGCTATTTCACTGTCGAGCTTGAGTTTACGGACACCGGCGGCGTTGTGGAAGGCGGAGTCTTCAACGGTCATAATCGCTGGCTGGAAATCGGCGTCCGGGCGGGTGAACTCGAAGATCCGAACGACTACACCGTCTTAAGTCCTCGGCAGCAGATTACCGCAACGCCGTATGCGCTGTACGCCCTCTCCGGTCCCGACGTTTCCGCTCCCCTGGATTTGACCGGTTCGGTGGCGGGTCCGGACGCCGTGCTAAGCGGTACCAATACCGATAGCGGCTTCGGAGTGTTCGGATTACATGCGCCCAGCAGCCATTACGGGATTCTGGGCGGCAGTGATTTTGGTGTTCTGGGCATGGATGATAGTAACAGCAATGCGGGCTATCTGGGAACCAGTGACAGCGGCGTACACGGCATCGGCATGCAGGGTGTCCTCGGAGTTAACGATACCAGCGGCAATCACGGCATCCTGGGTAGCATTGACTTCGGCGCATCCGGTATAGATATCGCCACCGGTAACGCCGGCTATCTGGGTGTTGCTGACAGCGGCGTATTCGGCCAGGGCGATAGCGGGGTCGGCGTGTACGGCGTATCGAACAGTAGCTACGCCGGCTATTTTGACGGCGCGGTCAGAACCGGCGATCTCCATCTGCAGGGAGCATTGCATGACAGCTCGGACGA
>CAZNQT010000362.1:0-5540 GCA_964574885.1 uncultured Pirellulales bacterium | reverse complement strand
GTTTTCGACAAGGGATATACGTATTCCTGGGTGATGAACAATTATTGGTACACCAACTTCAAAGCGGGCCAGAAGGGGGATCTTGTTTTTCGCTATCGGTTGACCTCTTATCCGGGAAAACATGATTCGATCCGAACTACTCAATTTGCCTGGCAGCCATTTTATCCCCTGCAACCCATTTGGCTCACTTCGAAAATTCAGTCGAGCGCTCCAACCTCGTATTCCTTGATTGACATGAGCGGAGATCCGGTGATTATCAGTTGTATTAAGATGGCGGAAGCCAAGGAAGCAGTGATCGTCAGGCTTCTGGAACAACGAGGGAAGGCTTCCGTTTGTACCCTGAAGTTTCACTTACCCGGTAATCGGCATTTTGCCAAAGCGTACCTGGCCAACGTGGTGGAAGAACCCCTCCAGGAACTCGCCCTGTCAGAAAATACTTTGACATTACATCTTCGACCTTGTGAAATCATGACCATCCGTTTAGTACCGGAGAATATATAACAAGAGTTGATCGGCGAAGATCAAGATAGCTTCCCCCGGATATAGAGATTTGATTGTTAGGAGAATCCAAGCATGACGAAGGAATCAATCCAAAAGACAAACTCCCAGGAGCCACTAGCCCTGGAGGGCGGGAATCCCATCCGGAAACAACCTCTCCCTCTGGAGTTCCCTGGGGGACATTTTATTGATGAGCAGGAGATTGAAGCCGTCAGCGGCGTTCTGCGTAGAAAAAGTCCCTTCCGCTATTACGGTATGGAAAAGACGATGGAAACGAACTTGTTTGAAAAGGAATTTGCCGCATTCTGCCGACGATCCCATGCCTTGGGCGTAAACAGCGGGACAGCGGCATTATCCATCTCATTGGCGGCGCTGGGTGTGGGACCGGGCCAGGAGGTGCTGGTGCCCGGTTACTTCTGGGTAAGCACTGTCGGCGCCGTGGTACGTGCCGGGGCTATTCCGGTCCTAGTGGACGTCGATGATACCTTTTGTATGGACCCGGCTGACTTACAAAAAAAGATCTCCCCGAAAAGCAGCGTCGTTCTCGTAGTTCACATGAGCGGGGCGCCGGGTCGGTTGGAGGAAATCTGCCAAATCGCCTCAGACAATCAACTGAAGGTACTAGCCGATTGTGCCCAGGCGAACGGCGCCTCTTTCCAGGGCAAACCGATAGGCAGCTATGGCGATCTGGCTATCTTTAGCCTGCAGTTAAATAAAAATATGACGACGGGAGAAGGAGGGATGATTGTTTGTGACGATACACATCTCTACAAGCGTGCGTTTGCCTGCCACGATATGGGATACGCCAGAGATGGCGCCGGTCGTCTTGATACCGGCGATACCAACTATCAATTGTGGGGGCAGGGGAGCCGAATGACGGAGATAACGGCCGCCATGGGGCGGGTACAATTACGTAGATTACCCGAAATTATTCGCCGAATGCACGATAACAAGTATAAAATTAAAGACGGAATACGCGACATCTCCGCTTTGGAATTTCGTACCATTTTCGATCCCAAAGGCGACAGCGGGATCTTTTTAATAACCATTTATCCCAATCCGGAAGTGTGTCAACGGTTTGTCAAGGCAACGCGAGCTGAAGGGATTGCGCCTCCGGCCATCGGCGTCAGCAACGTACCGATGACCGAATGGGGGCTGCATATCTATTACCACAACCTCTCGTTGGTAAATAAAACCAGCGTCAGTGCCGACGGCTGGCCCTGGAGTCATCCTGCGAATCGGGATAGTATTTATAATTACGCCAAAGGAACTTTACCTTGTCTGGATGATTTCATCTCCCGCAGCTCGATTATGGCGATTCCTCCGGTATTCACCGATGAGGATATTTCGGATATTATACAAGCGTACCATAAAGTGGCGGCACATATACTTTGACCGGACGTGGGGGACGCACAAACCAGAGGAGTTTCACAAAAAATATTAAATGGTTAAAGGGGCTTATTCTTACCCTTATTAGGGAGAAGGATCAGGAGCATGAATTCCAGAGAGAGGATTTTGGCCGCCATAGAAGGCAAAACGATCGATCACGTTCCTCTAACGACCTGGTGCTTCGGCTTTGAGGCACCCGAACATTTGCGCTGGGAGCATGAGGGCCGGGAAGTAAAATACTGGTACTCGAAACGCCTGGAACACATTCACACCCTGCCGCAACCCTGGACTCTGGAAGATGATTTTAAGCGTGCCGAAACCTGGTTGTCTTTGGGGATCGACGACATCTTGGAAGTTTCCGTTCCCTGGAGTGTTGATAGCCAAGTACAGTGGAAAGATTCCCTGATCCCGGCAGGCGAAGTGGACAAACTCCCCGTTCGGGTGCGCGAGTACGAAACTCCCACCGGGAGATTACGCCACGCAATTCGTCAGACGGGGGAAGATCCCGGCGCCGGTTGGGTGGTGCAGCCGGATTACGTACCGTTGTTTGAAGATTATAACATTCCCCGCGGTATCGAACATGCCGTGAGTAGTCCCTCCGATGTATCGAAAGTTAAATACTTGTACGCACCGCCGAACGAAAAGGGAAAAAGGTGGTTTGCCGACCGTATGGCCAAGGTGAAAGAGTTTTCGGAGGAAAAGGGACTGTTCGTACAGGCCTGGTCGGCATTCGGAATGGATGCCGCCGTTTGGCTGGCGGGTTCCGAAGGGGCGATCATGTTGGCGATGGATGCGCCGGAGGCTTTTGGCAAACTTTTAGAGATCATTGCGGAGACGGATTACGAGCGTACCCGGTTAGCAGTTTCCCAGGACGGGGTGGATATGGTTGTGCAACGAGGCTGGTACTCTTCTACGGATTTTTGGTCGCCGAACTTGTTTGAGACATATACTTTTCCGCATATTGTTAAATTGGCTTCATTGGCACATGAACACGGCAAGAAGTTTGGCTATACGATAACTACCGGTGTTGAAGTAATTGGACCGCGACTGGCAGAGGCCGGTGTGGACGTGCTCTATTTCATCGATCCGGTGCAGGATACGATTTCTCTGGAAAAAGCCCGAGAACTCCTTGCTCCTCGTATGACTCTAGTAGGCGGGATGAATTCACTTACTTTAGCGAATCAGAATCCTCAAAAAATTGAAACGAATGTAAGAAAAGCCCTTGAAATTCTAGGTTCGACGAATCGTTTCATTCTCCACCCGATTGACGCCATCTTTCCGGATACGCCGTGGGAAGGCGTAGAACAATTGATCAAAGCCTGGGAAACCTATCGTTAGTTTTTTATGTCATGAATCATCGATTCGGAAAAGAATAAGCAAATATGATACGTTTTAGAAATATTTTAAGAGGGCTGATATTAACCGGAGTCATTTTCCATTCCGCTTGGGCGGTGGAGGAGAGTTTGATTTTTTCGGATGATTTTCCAGCAGAGAGCGGACGCTGGACCACCCTTTTTGCGCCGGGGAATTGGAAGATACAGGAGGGGATACTTAGGTTTAAGGCAAAAGAAGATTCTGCCTTTATCGCCCAGACCAAACCCTTAGCCGATTTTGTGTGGGAGGCTGAGATAAAAGTGTCTTCGTCATCAAGCCGTCAATGCTTTGGCGCCGTTTTACGATCCCAGACGGACGGCAGTTGCATCATTCTTCGGTACTACGATCAATCGGATTTTTTTGAAGTGCTGAGTTATGACCAGGGCAAACTCCTCACGGAATATGACGTACTGATGGCCATCACCAAAGAGCACCAGGGGAAAATAGCGTTTCAAAAAGATCGATGGTACAAATTGAAGATTGCGGTTTGCGGATATAAATTATATGCCAGTCTATGGCCTGTGGAGGCGCCTCAGCCGCCGGGATGGCAGTTTGAAAGCAATGTTATTTTAGCTACGCCCGGCCGGGCGGGTATCGTTTCTCAGAGTGGCACGGAATTGGAAGTCCGTCATTTCAAGCTTTATGACAACGTGGAAAAGATCCTCCGGGAGCAGCGTCTCCAACTCGATAAGCAAGTTAAAGATAAGCTTCACTTAGAACTTTTCGCGACTCCCTTTACCCTCAAACGGCCTGAAGGCGAGCTAAGACGCCTGGATGTCGTAACCTTCGCAGGTGACGAGCGATGCCCTATCCAGGGCGTTATCTTCGTGCAGGCCGATGATTTCAATCAGAAATACACCGTCGGCCTTAATGATACTCCGTATGGAGTATATTCCATTTACCTGCCGGAGCCGAAAATCCGTAAGACCTTCCAGGTTACCTTTCAAACCCCCGTCGGTAAAAAACTGCAAAGCTCGCTTGTTCTGGAACCCGCGCCGAATCTGACCTGGAAAGATTATGTACAAAAAACCCTGGAGACCATCATCACCAAGGGGACGGATCGTTATGGTCCGGTTCATACACCTCTTTTCATGGACGTGATTGATGTTTACACCCTAAATGCCCCCGAGACGCCCGCCATGCTGGATGACCGAATCCGAACCGAAGATCGCCCACAGCATGGACGCCGGAGTGCCGGAGGCTCCAATCTGTGGCTGGACCAGCCCACCATCAAGACGATGTATCAATTTTCGAAAATCTCGGGGGATAAAAAATATGCCAACGCCGCGGATGCATATATTGATTATGTCTTAAATCACTGCCTGAAATCAAACGGAATGATATACTGGGGTAGTCATAGTTACTGGAATGATTATACGGAATCGTACGGCGGCGACGGCGCTCATGAAACCCTGATCAAACATGCGGACTGGAAAGACATGTATCGCATCAATCCGCGAGCGGTCAAAAAGGAAATTGACGGTTTCTGGAACTATCACGTACAGGATAAGAAAACCGGTATGACAAACCGTCACGATTTTTGTGGCACCGGAGATTTTGCTTTCTCCAGCGGTTCCTTCATCATTGGATTTTGTTTTATGTATCGCGTAACAGGAGATCAGCAGTACCTGGACAAGGCACATTTGTTGACCGAATGGCATTATAGCCATCGCAGCAAAAAAACCGGTTTGATCCCTGAATCCGCCTGGGCGGCGGAACAAGGGGAAAAAGGTCATCTATACTGGAACGGCGAACATATGTTCACACAGGTAACGGGTTGTTACGGCGCTCAGTTATTGCGCAGCTATGAACTAAGCGGCGACCCCGTATTCCGGGACAGGGCCATCGGTTACATGAAAGCCTATGAGAAATATGGCTGGGATAAACAAGCCCGAAATTATTTCGCTATGCTTCGCTTTCGAGACGGCACACCAGCGGTAAAATATGACGCCTCCAAGGCAGAAAATAAAACCCCATTTTGTCCGATTGGGTATGTGAACGTCTGGCGAACCATTATGTACACCTTTGAGTTCCCCCTTGTCGCTGCCCAGGCGTCCGTGTACGCCTATGAACTATCCGATATCGGGGGCGGCAGGAAAGATCCTGAGTTGTTAACTATCGCCAAGCACTGGGCAGAAGTGATCGAGAAAAATCTCCCGCCCCAACAGGGCAGAAGGTTTAAAGACCAGATGGAAATTGCCATGCCGGAGTTGAAAAAAACGGGCGGCACCTATGCGGAAAATTACGGCAGAGCGATTTCCTTTTTCGTGCATCTGTAT
>CAZNQT010000361.1:0-5548 GCA_964574885.1 uncultured Pirellulales bacterium | reverse complement strand
CGCGATAGCTGCACAAGGACAGGCGCCGCGCCGCGGGCCCCCCGACCCCCTGCCAGGTTCGGGGGAGAATCTTACCGGTAATTTTCGAATACAAGCCCGAAACAGGATCGCGGAGGGTATTGGTTCGCCCGGAAGGGAAATTATCGAAAATCGACCTTTCTTCCAAGCGAAATCTATAATCTTCAATAATCAGCGGATTCTCCGCCAAGACATAGAGCAGGATTTCCGTGATGCCGGCGTTGACGGAGGAGATTTTCAGGGGGTACACCGCCCGATCGGTTTTAAACGTGAAGCGAACCGGCTGCAATTGACCGGTGTGATAGGATGCCATTTCGTCCGATTTTGCAGCTTTCGCATGGATGCGCAGGGCAACATATTTCCAATGTTTTTCGACATAGTGTTCCAGGACGTCTAAGCGTTGGGAGGGGAAGGCGTAGCCATTTTTATTCAGCCAGATCAAGAGGGCGTTGGGATCTTGTGCATCCAGGATGGCGGCGTCATAGATGCCGACGATTTTACGCTCAAAAACGGTGACGGCGGGAGACTTTCCTGCGCCGCCGTAGCCTAAACCGGCAGATTGCGCGACATAGAATCTAGCCTGGGTATAGAGGCTAAGTTCGGGGAAAGGGGATTTATCCATCGGAATGGCTTCGATTACGGGAACCGAGGGCAGCGGAACGATCCAGGCAAATTCGTCAGCAGGACCTTCATATTTGACCTGGAGGATGAGTTTTTCGAGGCCGTTGTGATGATAAATGAGAGCGGTTTGACCCGGTTCGTGCAGGTCGGCGCCTTTGCGCCAAAAAAAACCACCATCAGCGAAGAGGTTTGAAGTTAATAAATCCACCCAAAGACAACCACACAAGAACACCACATAAAAATTTTGGAACGGCCCATATAACCATCCTCTGCGAGAGAAAGCATAGCATTTCATTGTCAGTACCTCCGAAAGAAAATGAGGATTAGGTATATATCCGGGCACATTATACTCTTTTAGATGGTTTTTAGTAACAAAGGTTAAAACAAATCATCCGACATTTTTCCAGAAACCCCCGGCATGGGTTCGGGGAACTAACCGTTGGCAAGGCATGCCTACACGGGCTCTTGCGCGAGAATGGACGATATCGAACGTCCCTACGGGACGCGTAAATTTTTGGGGTGGTCCGGTTCCCGCCCCTAAAGGGAGCGGGCTATTATCACATCGACCCGATGGGTCGAGATCTTTCGCTCTCGCCGTCGCAAAGCTATGGCGTAGCGAGGTCGCTCAGGATGACAATATTAGATCGATCCACGACACGGGTGCGAGTGTTAGACGGTCACGGCCACGGACAAGTAAGAACTTGTCCGTGCCACCCACATTGATGGCGATCGTCCTCCGGATGGCAGCGGGGGTAAGAAAAGTGGGAAGAGTGAGAAACGTGTGAAAAGTGAGAAGGTATTCGCTATCCCCAAGCTCGCAGACTCGCTTGAAGCTGCCACCCGTTCGTATAAAAGGATGAATTCTTATTGAAGAGGATACTGGGCCGGGTTGGATTCGAACCAACGTAAAGCTTTACACTTAGAGGGTTTACAGCCCTCTCCCTTTTCCGCTCGGGCACCGACCCATCCATTTTCAGAATTTGAGAAAAATAATTTACCGGGAGGATGGAATGTACCCATCCCCCCGGCTCGTTAGGTTCGTATCAGAGCAAGTTCACGACGCGATCAGCCAAGCCCTTTTCGCCGAGAACTACGTTCAGCTTCGAGTTGGCGGAGATTTTCTCCAGTACCTCGAGTTCGCGCAGTCGCATCAGCGCCGGATTGTTCTCCAGCAGCTTGGCGGTATTCGCCTGCGAACGCATCGCGGCGGTCTCCTCACGTCGGGCGATCAGGTTCGCCTCGGCGGCCTTTTTCGCCTCGGTCACCTGGTTCAGCAGATTCTTCATCTCTCCCGGCAGAATCACATCGCGGATTCCGACCGAGATGATTTCCAGACCGAATTCGTCCGCACGACGACGCACCAAGGTTTCCAACTCAGAGGCGACGCTATCCTTGTCACTCAGCAGCAGATCCAACTCGCGGGTACCGATGACCGCCCGCAGCGCCAACTGCACCTCACGGTACAGCGACTGCTTGACGTCGTCGGTGAACGCGACGGTCTTACGCGCATCGGTGACACGGTAGGCCACAACCGCGTTCAAACGCAGGGTGACCTTGTCGGCGGTCATAATTTCCTGACCGGCGACATCCAGTACATGCTCACGCATATCCACCTGGAAGACCTTGGCCTTGGCAACGTCTTTCCAGAAGGCGTACTGTCCCGGCGCCAGAGACTCGACGAACTTACCATCACGGTACAACACCCCGACGTGTTCCTCGGCCACATTGAACGCTTCCAGGACCTGCGCGGCACCCGTTGATTTCAGTATCACTTCCAACTCGTCATGCTCAAACCGAACGTTGCGCGCATCCAGCACTTCCACCTTAACCTGGTGAAACTTCTGCCACAGAACATGCAGTCCCGCCGACAGAATCCGCTCGAAACGCCCATCGACCCAGACCAGACCGCGCTGGTGGTCCTGCAGGTCGATGAGTATGGTGTCTTCACCCAGCACCTTGGCCTGGGCGATCTGGTTCAGTTCACCATGCTGGAAATGGACCTTGCGCATATCGGCGGTGCTGACCTGCACGTTACGAAATCGATTCCACAAAACGTAATGCCCCTTGCTCAGTACGCGATCGAATCGTCCGTCGATCCAAACAAACGCCCGCTCGAACTCCATCAGTCGAATTACGACTGCATCGCGTGCCAGTCGATTCGACTCCACCAACTGCTCGATTTCCTCGTGCTCCAGGAACGGCTGGCGCATCGATACCACATCCACTCGTACTTTTCGAAACCACTCTACAAGACGGTGTTTTCCCTTGCGCAGGATCCGCTTGAACTCACCGTCCTTAAACACCAGACCCAGCTCGTGATTACGAATCTTAACCTTCTTCCACTTCAACATCGTACACCTCCTTTCCAGGTGTTTCCCACAATATATATCTGCCCATTCTTACATTTCATTTTACTACACCGGGTTTAACTAATCGGTCCTCCGGAGGCGGTTGACGGCCGACCACATCCACTTACGCGGAGCAAGTTTGAGTTTGCATCTTCTTTCGATGTTCGACCGGCGGCAAGGTCGTCGTATCCGTTATCTGCCCCCTCCCCGATAACGGCTTCGGACGGCCCCGGCGCCGAACGTCAGCCGAAAGCGAGTGCAATCGGTATCCACTCACTGCATGGCATTCGTCGATGCTGTCGATAGTCGGTGAGACGGCTTGCCCACGAATGTTTGGGCAAAGGACCAATCACAACCAGCTATCGGCCGATCGGTGCATCCACCGCTTCCTTCAGACCCGCTTTTGGTGGGAGGGTAGTATCCTCCTGGTGTTGGTACAGGAATCGAACCTGCGACACTCGGATTTACTGTCCGATGCTCTACCTACTGAGCTAACCAGATTTGGTGTTCGATGTGGGATTCGAACCCACGAAGTCTTGCGACCGACAGATTCTAAATCTGTTGCTTTTAGCCTCTCAGCCAATCGAACCAGCCAATAATCTATCCACCTTCGTCAGAATCCGTTCACGGGACACGCGCTCCTGATCGCAAACGGAAGGAGCGTGCGCCGCTGGCCCGGCGGAATTTTTAGTCTCTATTCACTTTTTCCTAGCCCCGGTAGGATTCGAACCTACAACTATCACCTTCGTAGTGTGGCGCTCTTCCTGTTGAGCTACGAGGCTCCGGGTACGTTTTCAACTTTCTCCTAACCAGGCTGACGGGACTCGAACCCGCGACCTGAGCTTAGACAGAGCTCCGCTCTAGCCAACTGAGCTACAACCTGAATTTCGTTTTCCCCAGGCCGGCGGGACTCGAACCTGCACTGCCGGGATTTCAACCCGGTGCTCTGCCATTTGAGCTACAGCCTGTTTTCTATTTTTATAGACTTATACTTCGTCATTAATTCCCTCCCCTCCCGGCGACCATCGTCCGAAGACGACGGCCGCCGGACCGTCATGCCAACCAACCGCCAGCCATTACATTTTTTCTATTTATCCGGGCGACAGATGGGATTCGAACCCATACCTAAAGATTCACATTCTATTATGCTGCCCTTACACCACCGCCGCCGTTTGTTTATTTACTATTTGTATCCTAATTTACATGATTTTTTCCGATTTCAGCGCGTACACTCTCCAGGCTCATAACGTCAGTTTGTTAATGAGTTTTACCTATAAAAAAAGCCTTCCGGGACTTGCGTGTCCCAGAAGGCTTTGACTATATTGCTATCTCCGAAATCCTCTAAGGCACACCTCCCGTGCTGCTATCGCCGAGCCGTTCGCTATAGTACCGCACCGAGGGCAACTCGACGGTAAAGCAAATCGCCGCACCCGCATGCATCGGTTCGTATTTAAATAATTGTTTCAATGAATTTCGCATATCTCTGTTCTTCCCATTCATGTTTACCGAATATAAGACGTACAATTTATCGACAGGTTCGCACCTTGTCAATAGAAAAAACAGAAAAATTATAATTTTTTTCACCTCTCCCAACATACCTTGGCATCTAAGGACCTCTCCGGCTGTGCCGGAAAGGCACCCCCCCGTCGAGATTTTCGATGTTCGCCATCCCCAAGCTCGCAGACTCGCTTGAGGCTGCCACCCGGCCGAAGTTAGAAGAGCACGGCCAAGTAGGCCGAGGCACATCTGTGATCGGTATGTACCGATATGCGCCCCCCAGTTACGACGGGGGGCTAATTGGCCCACTCACGTAAAGTTGGTAGTTAACCGAAGAAGAAATATCTCCGCCGGGGGCGGCGGAGCTCCATTCGCCCTCCACCGCGCGGGGGTCGATGGTTGCCACCCGATACTAAAGATTTTTTTACTCGCGGCTTCAACTTTTCTTCTGAAAATGTCGAAATAGGTAAGGAAAGAGTATTAAAATCATCAAATAATAGCTAATTATACGGTAAAAAATCATGGAAAAACCAGATTCCAACAATCCCAACGATCCTTCTAAGACCGAAGCGGACCGTCCTGTTCGTGTGGGTCCGGACGGGAAGCTCCACCACCTGATGTCCCAGATCGAGCGGCTCAAACACCTCTGTGCCGAAGGTTTCCGCAAGGTTGATAAAACTAAAACTTCAGAGAATATCGCCCCGGATCAACCGCCGGACCAAACCTTCACTCACTACCCGGAACTGGGAGAATTGATACTCAGGTCTCTGGATGGAGATATCACGCCGGAGGACTTTGGGCAACTGGAGAAATGGATAACGGAATATCCAGAGGCTTTACAGTATTATTTAGATTATGTACATCTCTGTGTCGATCTGCGGATCTCCCATAAGCAAGATTTATGGATTAAAGATCTTCAAGTGGCTCATTGAGCGAGCCAAATCAAATATCTCATGCCAAGGCGCGAAGGCGTCGTAGAGCAGTGGACAGTTCTCCGTTCTCAGTTCTCGGTAAGAGAAAAAGAAGAAGAGTAAATGAGTAGATGAGTGTAAGAGTCCACAGTC
>CAZNQT010000360.1:0-5558 GCA_964574885.1 uncultured Pirellulales bacterium | reverse complement strand
TGATAATGCTGAGAAGATTCCTTAATCAAGCACCCCCACAGAATATGTGTAAACACAAAGAACTCATTTTATCGAGTTGAGAAAAAGATAAAAAAACAATTTAATGGAAATATTTTAATTCCTATTGTCCATGGGTTTAAGGACTCTATGCCTGAATTGTGCCAGCATGTTCCCGAGAAAATCCAATCGCCTATTATTGCTGTACCAGAAACAGAAGATGTCCCAATCGTAGTTGGAAGTACGATCGCTACTCCCAGGTTTCATCTTACGCTACCTTGCCTTTCCGGGCAACCTTCTTGTCCCGAGCCAACTCATCCAGATGGGCCTCCAGAATCCACAACTGTTGATACCCCATGATCCGCCGGAAGCGTTGTTCCATATCCAGCAACGAAGCCGCCACCCAGCGAACTACCATCCCGGCATCTTGCCAGTTCTTGACCCGACGAGTACGGGTGCGAATGCCGCTGTTCGGTGATTCACTCACGTTCGTCGAACCCAGACAACGACGTAACGACGACGGCAATTCCAAGGTATTAATCGTAAACATCTCCGTAAGACCTTCCCGTAAACTGGCGGCGGCCGAGGGATGTTCCTTCTCCAGCCATTACGCCAGTTTCTCCAGTTTCGCTTTGCCTTGAGTCGTTTCCAGCTTGAAGGCCGCCTTCATACTCGACTTAACCTGATCCTTCCAGTCATCCGGCAGATAGCTCATCACATTTTCCCTCTTATGATTCCGGCATCGCTGTACGGGATTCTGACGGTCAAACACACTTTCATGGATCGCCGAATGCTTCAGATGGCCCCAAAACCGTTCGATCAGATTCAGATTAGGAGCATAGGTGGCATTCCAGATAACCGTTAATCGATCTTGATGGTACGCCGAGAACTTTTCCACGGCTTTAGTATGATGGAGGGAACAATTATCGAGAAAGAGATACACGTGATCGCGGTCGGTATAAATGTCATGCAACAACCATGTCAAGAAATCCAAAAATTCGCCACTTCATTTCTTAGCCGTGATCAGGGCGCTGACTTCGCCCATTATGGCGTCCAGAGCACCAAAGACCGGCACGCGGCGGTTCTGCCCTGCCGAAGGGACGATGACGCGCCGGCCACACCCCGACCAACAGCGAGACAAGCCGGGATTCAAATGAAACTCGGCTTCGTCACAATACGCGAAAACACAACGACCGGCGCTGGCTTGGTTTTTTTAAATCGCTCCGTTTTTGTCGCTGGGCCCGGGCGACGTCTTGGGGGGCCTGCCGGTGTTTGAGATCGAGTTTGGGACAACCATAACGATAGCCCAGCCGCCGGAGCGTATGGTACACCGTGGAATAACTGACCACCACATGCGTTTGACGGCGCAAATGCTCGGTGAGTAAATCCACCGACCATCGGGTGAAAGGATACCCCAGATCGCGTGGGTTTTATTCGATCGCAGCCACCAGGGCGGCTTGAAAATCCGCATCGGCCTTGGGGGGTCGGCCGGGATTTTTGCCCGGCCACAGGACCGGCAAGCCGTGGGTGTTGAATTCGTGCAGTCAGCGAGTAACAGTGGTCCGATTACGGTTAACGATCTCGGCGATCTGCTGAACGTTGAGACGTTGAGAGGAAAAATGAACTGCTTGTGCTCGTCGATAAACGTCCACACTGGGCGACCGCTTGCGGAATTTGCGGATTTGAGCCTGTTCGGTACGAGTTAAGCGACGTACATAGAATGGTTTTGACATGATTTGGGTCCTCCATGACCAATAATATTGTCCTTAACCATCCTATCGGCATAAATTTATATAACTGTGCAATCATTATTGAAAGTAGCTTAGTAACATCCCAATCGGGGAACTGGTGCCAAATGATTCTAAGATTCACATTAGGTCTCTCATCTAATTCTTGATAAGCCGCGGACATGCCATGTGGAACGTGAACTTCAATGGAGGTTTTGGTGTTTGGATCTTCTAGTACGCCAGCAACTATGCTCGGATCTTTGTGAAATGTTCTTCTTTGTACATAAAATTCTGTAAACATCACCCTGGGTTGCACGAATACATGAATGTGGGTATAATACACCTGTTAGCCTGTCGCCGTGGTGGACTTGGGCCTTCTGGTGATATCGACAAACCCGGCAACTGGAGAAAGACAGGATATGAAAACGTATTATCTTCTTATCGTAATCATTGCGGGATATGGAGGATCCCTATGGGCGGTTGATATATTTGAACCGGACCAACCCAACACGATATCCTTTCCCCCTGTGCAAGCTCGTTTTGTTCGATTGGTAATCGCTGCCAGTATGCACAATCAGCCGTGTATCGATGAGTTGGAGGTTTACGGCCCGAGCGATGAGAAAAATCTCGCCCTGACAAGTAATGGAGCGAAGGCAGCAGCCTCATCCTGTCTAGCGGTGTATGCCATTCATCAGATAGCTTATTTGAACGATGGCCTTTACGGTAACCACCACAGTTGGATTGCCGCCGGAACTCGAGAGGAATGGGCACAG
Source organism: uncultured Pirellulales bacterium (assembly GCA_964574885.1). Taxonomy (GTDB): domain Bacteria; phylum Planctomycetota; class Phycisphaerae; order Sedimentisphaerales; family SM23-30; genus JAFGFX01. Next base: position 3,061 of record CAZNQT010000360.1, on the reverse strand, counting down.
ATTGAATTTCCGAAGATTGTATATGTTACAAAGGTAGTTTTTTCGCGTGACCGGGAGGGTCGTTACCGCGACCGGATGCCTGCACGTGTTGAAATCCAAGTTTCCCTTGATGGTTCCTACTGGAAAACGGTAGCTAATCTGAATGCCTTTCCCCTTCTCCCGGAAAAGCCTTTTGGGCAAGAGGAACTGCTTCGTTATGCGTTCGAATGCGAAGACTTAACCTGGCGCAAGATTGATCCGTCTGATTCTCTGAGCCGAATCCTTGGACAATTAGAGGAGATGATCGTCCGATTTTCTGTTACGGGTCTGAATGTATCCAAAGAACGTAAAGAGCTAGAAAAATTTCGGGAACGAACGTCGTCATTAGGAGAATCTGCGGCTACGACACAGGGTAAACAAAAGCTTATTTTCGAAGCGCGTTTAGCAAAACGGCGGTTATTTCTTCGTGCGCCGGATCTGGCAGCTTTGGAGCGTATCTTATTTGTGAAACGCCATCCCTTCGAGCCGTCCCACAATTATAGTGTCATATTTGATGCCGCGGGGGGAGGCGGCGGCGGCATCTCCGTACTGAAGATTCCTCGCCGAAACGGATTTTTGGAACCAAGTGAGGCTGAACTAACAACTTTGTTTAAGGCCGGAAAGGGAATCGCCCGGGATCCCGCAGCCTGTTTCGATGCCAACAGGATTTACTTTAGTTATCGCAGTTCGAAAAAGGATTATTATCATCTGTATGCTATGAACAGCGATGGGAGCGATCTGCATCCAATCACGCAAGGACCCTTTCATGATTATTTTCCCTGCCCCTTGCCGGATGGCGAGCTGGCATTTATCAGTACGCGCTGTAAAGCACGGTTTCTCTGCTGGCGTCCTCAGGCGTTTGTGCTTTTTCGCATGGCTGCCGACGGCAGTCATATTCGGCCGCTTTCCTACGCCAATTTGAGTGAGTGGACGCCTTCGATAATGAATGACGGTCGTATCCTCTGGATGCGCTCTGAGTATCTCGACAAGGGGGCCGATTTTGGTCATACGCTTTGGACGATTCGGCCCGATGGTACGCACCCGGAATTACTCTTTGGGAATAACACCTTGAATTGTTATGCCAATGGCCGTGAAGTGCCGGATTCCAGAGAAATCCTTTGCACGCTTGTATCGCACGGCGGCGATCTCAACGGTCCGATTGCCTTGCTGGATGTCTCCAAAGGCCGATTCAATCCCCAGGCTATCTCGAACATCACCCCCGATGTGAAACCTCATTATCATATGAGCTGGGCAAGGCGGCAGTGTTTTCGAGATCCGATTCCCATCAGCCGTGATTACTTTCTGTGCAGTCACGCTCCGTTCGATCGATTCGGTTTGTATGTCATAGATCGCTATGGCAACCGGGAACTACTATACCTGGACCCTGAAATCGGAAGCATGTCTCCCATGCCGTTGCGTCGCATCTCGGCGCCGCCCGTATTAGGTGAACAAATCGAGCCGGAAGACGAGAAAACGGCGCAGGGACAGTTTATAGTGAGGGATGTTTACCAGGGCCTTGAACCTTACGTACAGCGAGGGAGAGCAAAATACTTACGCGTTTGTCAGGAAATGCGTGCCGATTTAAACCAGTTACCCAACGGCGAATACCAAAATGATCACGAGCCCTTCCAGGATTGGTATGCCACACCAACCCATAAGGTCAACGGTCCCTATGGCTGGCCCAGTTATGTAGCCAAAGGCAATCTGGGTGTCGTACCCATTGAGAAAGACGGCTCGGCCAACTTCATTGCTCCGAGCGGCAATGTATTATATTTTCAGGTTCTGGACGAAAATTACAATGAACTCCAGCGCATGCGCAGCGTCGTGCAATTGCAATCCGGAGAGAAACGGGGTTGTATCGGCTGCCACGAAGATCGGATGTCCGCTCCTCCGTCTGACCGGCCCCTTCCCTTAGCGATGCGAAGAAAGCCTGACGCGCTACAACCACCGTCTTGGGGAGCGGGTGCGTTTTCGTATGAAACCGTGGTTCAACCGGTATGGGACAACCAATGTGTACGATGCCACGACGCCAAAGATAAGCAACAGATAAATCTGACCGATGTACATGATGAAGAGGGCGTGCCCGCTTCGTATCGTACTTTGATTGAGAAAGGATGGGTGCACTATTTTGATTATACCTGGGGCCAAGAGCATTCCAAGGCCCAACCACTGAGCTTCGGTACGCTCCAGAGTAAGCTTTGGAAGGTCCTGGATGCCGGCCATTATGACGTGCGGTTAACGAACGATGAAATTCATCGGATCAAATGTTGGACGGACTTGAACTGCCCCTTGTGGCCGGATTATATCTTTCGCTTCAAACGAGATTCATTACAAACAGCTAGTCGCTCTGCTTATTGAAATGATTATGATATTTATTTACAAGGATTGAGTATTTTCCCTATTTTGCCAAAGTAGTGACTGCCGTGTTAGCGCTGCGACATGCATTCCATGAAAAACGGCCTTCGCAACAGGCTCGAAGATTTCATCGAAAAAAGACTCTTCGCCCCCTACGAATATTGAGTATAAAAGTCTGTCAACTCAAATCGTGTGCGCCACGTATTGAAATAATTATCCTCTTTAATCGATTAATCACAGATAGTCTCGGCCAAGCCGGTAAACCAAGTAAACCCCACCTAAGCTGCCGATGGTGCTGACCAGAAACGCCGTCCAGATCCCGACATAACTACCGATCCACCAGCCAATCACCCCTCCAAGACTCAGCCCGATAAACATTAGAAATCTCATACCTTGCGACCTCTCAAAATTCTTGAACTCCCAAATTATTCAGGCGTTATCATAATCCAGCAATATGCATATATAACTGATTATAAATTAGAGAACTTTACTTGCAAGAAATTAAAACGATTATAAGTTGATTACATATATTGACTTATTGAGGGACAGTCAAGCATCGTAATGGATCTGTCCTTATATCCAAACCTGACAACTCTTTCCTGTTTTTAAAGCATATCTTTGCTACTATTGTCATATACTGTACTTTCCAAAAAAATTGACATTGGTTTATCTCTTTAACAACTGATAC
>CAZNQT010000359.1:0-5566 GCA_964574885.1 uncultured Pirellulales bacterium | reverse complement strand
ATCCATTTCCCTATCACCGTCGAATTATACCCTGGAGAAAGACCGCTGGGATCAGAAGGTAGCGGTGTTTCAGTACGAGGATGTCCCCTCGGGTTCCACCCTGGAATCGGTAATGCAGGTGGAAATGGAGGTTTCCAATATTCGCTACTTCATCTTTCCCGATAACTGCGGGACGCTGGACGATATCCCCCCGGATATCCGAAAACGATACACGGCCAACGGCAGTAAATATATGACCGACGACAGATATATTCGGGATCTGGCCCGGAAGTTGGCAGGCAAAGAGAAGAATCCGTACTATATAGCGCGGAAGATATTCGATTACGTGGGAAAACAACTGGAATATAAATTGGAAGGCGGATGGAACGCGGCCCCCGTGGTGCTCAAGAGAGGGACCGGCTCCTGCTCCGAATATTCCTTCAGTTTCATTTCGCTGTGCCGGGCAGCGGGCGTTCCCGCTCGTTACGTGGGCTCTTTAGTCGTACGATACGATGACGCCAGCATGGACGACGTTTTCCATCGCTGGCCCGAGGTGTATCTGCCCAATTATGGGTGGGTTACCATGGACGCCCAGGGCGGTGACAAACCCTCCCCGCGTGAGAAGGCCATTCGTATCGGAAATCTCGCCAACCGTTTCCTGATCACCACTCAAGGCGGCGGGGACTCCAAATACCTGGGCTGGTATTACAACTGCAACGAGTCGTACAGTACAGATCCCCAAGTAGAGGTCCATATCGAAGCATTCGGGGAGTGGGAACCGATGGGTAAGGGCGCCAAGAAGTAGAATGTGATTGTATATTACCGCTTTCTAACAAGGCTTACGAGTAAACAAATCGTCTCAACGTGAGAGCAGTTTTACACCGCAGCCGGGCGTTTGGGGGTATTGGACCCGGCCTCGATCAATGGTCACGCCGGCAGCGATATCTTCCGCGAGCAGTAACGCGCCATCCATATCGACATAATCCAACAGCGGCAACAATTGAGCGATAGCCGATATAGCCACGCTCGATTCGGTAAAGCAGCCGACCATGACCTTCAGGTTCAACTTTCGGGCACAAGCAATCATTCTCCGGGCGGGCGTCAGACCACCGCACTTGCCGAGTTTGATGTTAATGCCGTGGAAATAACCGGCACAACGGTCAACGTCCGATTCGGCCTGACAACTCTCGTCGGCAATACACGGCAGGGGCGACTCCCGAAAGACCTGTTTCATGCCCTGCCAGTCATCGGCGGCCAGAGGTTGTTCGATGAATTCCACGCCGAGATCCTGCAGGGCCGTCGCGTTGCGAATCGTCTCTTCAACAGTCCAGGCGCAATTGGCGTCGATCCGAAACACGGCGTCAGTATGTTCGCGCAGGCTGCGAACGATTTGGATGTCCTCCGGAGTTCCCAGTTTGATTTTATAGACGGGGAAACCGGGAAATTCCTGGAGCTTTTTCCCCATTACCTCAATCGAGTCGATGCCGATGGTGTAATCGGTAGGGGGGAGGTTATCAAGGCTCAATCCCCAGAGTTCCCAGACCGGTTTGTCTCGGAGTTTCCCCCAGAGATCGTGGGCGGCACAATCCAAGGCGCACTGCGGGAAGGTCGCCGGCGTCGGGAGACCGCGAGGTTGATCGCCGTAGAGCAGCGGACGCATCATTTCCCAAAACTCGGCGGGATCGTCCAGGGATGCCGCCTCGATTTGGGGGCGGACCCGTTCCAGCGACGCCCGGGTCTTATCGCGACTGGCCCCGTAAAAGGTGTATTCCGTGGCTTCGCCGTATCCGCGTTTGCCGTCTTGCTCCAACTCGACGATCAGCGTCGAGCGCACAGTGGTCGTGCCTCGGGAAATAGTGAACGGATGCCGAATGCGCAGGTCAAAGGGTAGTAGTGTGAGTTTCATTGATTTAGCTCGCAATTTGTTTTTCGTTATTTTTTTATATCCAGGCAGATTCCCGGGTCAGCATAAGAGGAGATGCCGTTACGAAAAGTGTGAGAGACGGAACTCGAAACCGCGGCCCCCAGGACCACTACCAGATACTCTAGCCAACAGAGCTACTCCCACCGTAAAAAGAAGGCATCTATACATTGACACTCCTTATAGGCTCAATTCAATAATCTAGCACGGGCAGGAAAAATTGTCAACGGCAGGTAAGGAGTTTAATTTCCGCAACAGTCGATCCAATGGGCCATGTGGACAAAGAGCAACGATGGGACTATAATAATAAAAATCTTATATTGATTTGTTTTCTATATAAGGAAAGGTTTGAAAGGGATTTGAGAATGAACCAGGGAAAATTTCTTTTGTTTATACTTTGTTTGGTCCTTCCCGGATGTGTCAGCAATCAGGGGAAAGAAGCAAATTCGCACTCTCCGCGTGTAAGCCAGGAAATGAGTCGATTCGATATCGCTGCAAAGAAGGGGGTTCAATTACCGGAACTAACGGAGACATCGACACTTAACGATTATCTGGAGTATGCGGCTTTAAATAATCCCGGTCTGGAAGCAGCGTTTAACCGATGGAAAGCTGACCTGGAGCGAATTCCGCAGGTCGAATCACTGCCGGACCCGCGATTTACCTATCGATATTTTATACGGGAGGTCGAAACCCGCGTCGGTCCGCAACGGCAGGCGTTTGAACTCTCGCAGATGTTTCCCTGGTTCGGCAAACTGAAGCTGCGTGGTGATGTGGCCCTGGATGCCGCGAACGCCTCTCAGCAACGTTATGAAGCTGCCAAGCTGAAGCTCTTTTATGAAGTCAAGGATGCATATTACGAATATTACTATCTGGCCCGGTCTATAGCTATAACCCAGGAGAACGTCAACCTGGTCAAACACCTGGAAAGCGTGGCGCGTACACGATATAAGGCGGCAGCCGCATCTAATCCGGACGTAATCCGGGCTCAAGTGGAATTAGGTAAATTGGAAGATCAATTACTTACCTTAAAGGATCTGCGGGAGCCTATCGTGGCCCGGCTCAACGCAGCCTTGAATCGACCGGTCCAGGACCCGCTGCCCTGGCCCGGCAACGTACCATTCGAAAGCGTATCGGTAACCGACCAGGAATTACTCACCCGGCTGGAACAAGAGAATCCGGAATTGAAAGCCCTTTCCTTTGAAATTCAGCAACATAAACAGAGTATCGAATTAGCGAAAAAGGACTATTACCCCGATATCGCCTTAGGCGTCGGTTACATCGATACCGCAACTACGGTGGGGCCCATGGACCCGCCCGACGATGGTCAAGATCCGATATCAGCCGTTCTTTCCCTGAATATACCCCTTTGGCGAAGGAAGTACGACGCCGGCGTGCAGGAAGCGAAAAACCGCTACTATGCCGCGATCCATACCCGGGCGGAGAAACGCAATTCGCTGGCCGTTGAGTTGAAACTGGCGTGGTTCCATTTGCGCGATGCACAGCGGAAGATGGATTTATATCGCGATGCCTTATTGCCCAAGGCCAATCAGTCCCTCAATGTGACCGAAACGGATTATCTGGGAGGGAAAGGTTCTTTTTTAGACCTCATTGACGCTCAGCGGGTACTGCTGGAATTTCAACTGGCCTTTGAACGGGCCCAGACAGACCACGAGCAAGAACTCGCCAGGCTGGAAATGCTGGTGGGGGAAAAAATCTCTTCCCACGGGAACGAAAAAGAGTAGGCAGTCGTTATGGATAATGACGTAAGGATTGAGCAGATCCCGGAAATGTCATGGACACAATGGAATACTATATGGGAGGCTGTGTTTTCAACATGATGATTAGATACAAACGAAATATTAATAAACAACGAATTCTTTTATCCGGATGTATGATGTATGCGTCGCTATTTATCGTGGCAATGGTGCAGGGAGTTTCGGCAGAGGAAGAGCAAAACCAGGCCTCTTCTACCACGAAAGAAACCGCGAATCCAATTCAACAATATTGTCCGGTGATGAAGAAGAACAAAATTGATCCGGCGATTTTCCTGGAATATCAAGGTAAAAAGGTCTATTTCTGCTGCGACGTTTGCAAAGCCGCTTTCCAGAAAAACCCGGAAAAATACCTGGGCAACCTCCCTCAATTCCACCAGGGAGTCCCGGAGCCGTCGATAAAGAATGATCGCCTTGCCCAGGTTGTTTCTGATGTCGCCGGGCACGATCACGGTTCCGATCATACCGGAGAGGTGCATGGCGTCAACCGTCTGGTCCGTTTTCTGGGAAAGTTTCATCCCTTGGTGGTGCACTTTCCGATTGCTCTGATTCTGGTTACGGCCCTGGCGGAAGTATTGGTTCTGATCCAAGGCGGAACGTTTTATACCGCCGCACGATTCTGTCTGATCCTGGCGGCGCTGGGCGCCATAGTCGCTATGCTCCTGGGACTGGCGGCGGAAGACTTTGCTCACTTTAGCGGGAAATTCAATGAAGTGCTGGAGACACACGAACTGTTTGGCGTCATCACAACGATAAATATTGTAGTAGCAGCTATCGTATCGGAAATTGCCCGGAGAACCAAACGACAAAATATCTATCACCTCTATCGAGTTCTTCTGCTGTCGGCTGTGATTCTTGTGAGTATCACCGGTTACTATGGGGGCACATTAGTCTATGGTCCGCATCATTTTACATGGTGAAATAAACCTGTATTGATGGGGCAATGGCTGTGATGAAACATACACAAAGTATATTTCCCGAAGGGTGGACTGTTTTATAAAATCGGGGGATGCAAATTTTCATTATCCTCGTCGTCATTCTGCTGGGCTTTTGGGTGCGCGGCTGGTTTTCACCGGTCGCTCCCGAATCGTCATGCTCCCGAGCGGCATGCGGGCTCCGGTGGGAGTGAAAGTGTAAGGACCGACTTTAGGGAAAATCGCCTGCGAAACTAATGTTCGCCGGGAACAATTTTTATGGAAAAGAAAGACCTTGTAAGCGTATGACTCACAAGGTCTTACTCCAAGGGTGAGAGACGGGACTCGAACCCGCGGCCCCCAGGACCACAACCTGGTGCTCTAGCCGACTGAGCTACTCCCACCATCAAACGAAACCGTCTATACATAGACACCTCTAAGAGGCTCAAATTAGTAATCTAGCACAGGCGGGAAAAACTGTCAACGGCAGGCGGGGAGTTTATTTTCCGCAATAGTCGATCAATCGGGACAGTTCGCTGCGGAGTTCGGCGCGCGGGACGATCATATCGACAAATCCGTGTTCGAGCAGGAATTCGGCCCGCTGGAATCCTTCGGGCAGTTCGACTTTAATGGTATGCCAGATGGTGCGGGGCCCGGCGAAACCGATCAGGGCGCCGGGTTCGGCGACGATAATATCGCCGAGCATGGCGAAGCTGGCAGCGACGCCCCCGGTGGTGGGATCGGCCAATACGGAAATAAACAGTCCGTGGCCGTCTTTCAGGCGTGCCAGAGCCGCACTGGTCTTGGCCATCTGAGACAGACTCAATACGCCTTCCTGCATTCGGGCGCCGCCGGAGCAACTGACGGTGATCAGGGGGATTTCCATTTCGAGGGTCGTTTCCGCGGCGACGGCGATTTTTTCACATACCACCGATCCCATCGAGCCCATCATAAAGTCCGTATCCATAACTCCCAGGACG
>CAZNQT010000358.1:0-5593 GCA_964574885.1 uncultured Pirellulales bacterium | reverse complement strand
TTATCCGCATAGCGTCAGACTCTGGAACGCCGAGAGCGTAACCTACTGGGACGGTAGAATCAAGATGATATCTCGTACTTATGTCGCACCGGAAGTTACCCGTGCCTTTGACGTTTGCCGCAAACTGTTCGCCGACTTACATCCTCCGTTGGGAATATTTGCCGTCCAGGGCAACCACGATCCGTATTACTTAATGCAAGGCTTATCGAAATTGGGCGTGCGGGTATTGGATAATACGACCTATCAAGTGCAAACAAAACACAACGTGAGTATCAATCTATGCGGGCTCCGCTGCCGTAACCGGAAACTGGCCGACGTTCCGGCAGCATTGGCTACGTTGGCGCCGAATCGTTTCACGATAGCCGTCAGTCATTATCCGGAATATGCCGAAGCTCTAGTCGCGGGCGGAGCTGATTTGATCCTCAGCGGCCACACGCACGGCGGTCAGGTGTGTTTGCCCAATGGGCGGGCTTTGATGACCCACAGTCAAACAGGAACGAAGTATCTGACCGGATTGGAATGGATTGGCGCCCGTGCCGTTTATATCACTCGCGGCGTCGGCTCGTCGCTGCTGCCCTTTCGCATCTTCTGTCCACCGGAAGTTGTGCATATAACTCTAAAGAAGGGGAATAAAACAAAAACAGAAATAAAGCGATTATCATAAACTTTAAAATGTTTACTGTTTACATAACACGTATTGTGTTCGTATCTATGTTAACAGTATAACTGTAATATTTATAAGTGCTTAAATTAAGGTATTTTATCAATGAGCCGATTTTATGGAAACAATCCATATTTTATTGCGTAAAATAATAGAGTAGAGTAATAATTATGCTAATTGAGGGATATTAGCCGTGACGAAGAAAAAACGTAAGTTACCAGATTACGATAAGCCGCCTGTTAGTGAAGTTGTAATAGGTATTCAATATGATAGCTTGGATAAGTTTGACCCTGTTCATACAGGAATTTATTGGCAACAGATACGTGAAAAATACCCTAAGTTTGAAACACATCCACCATTAACTGCAAATATGGAGTATTTTGAAGAAAATAAACCTTCTGTACCAGAATTTGCATTTTCACCGGTACCTCCCTTGCCTCGGTCATGGTTTTTAAATGAAACTGAAACGAGGTTAGTGCAATTACAGAATACTCATTTTTTCCATAATTGGCGTAAAATTACTGGAGACGAAGGTTATCCTAGATTTACGCGTATATGTAAAGAATTTATAAAATTATGGGAAGACTTCTTGATTTTTGTGTCTAACCAAAACATTGGTAATGTTAAACCAAATCATTGGGAAGTTACTTATGTAAATCACATCAATAAAGGCGAAGGATGGGAATCAGCTAAAGATTTCACAAATATATTTCCTGTGTGGTCCGGAAAAACGTCGGAAAATTATTTGCCGGAACCTGAAAAAGTATCTTTTCGGGTAAATTATTGTTTTCCTGAGGAGCGTGCACGATTACATATTACCGCAGAACCCGCTATAAAACGAAGAGACCAATCTGAAGTTATAAGGCTAAATTTAACAGCACGAGGTCGTATTGATTCGTCGGAAACGCAAGATATTCTAGCATGCGTTGATAAAGGACACGAGTGGATAGTAAGAGGATTTACGGATTTTACCAGCCAAGAGGCACACAAATTATGGAGAAGAAAGGATAAATGATAAGTATGATTGGCAAAGTTGAAAATGCTCATAAATATCTAAGCGATAAAGATTTATTACCTGAGGATAAAGAACTCAAAAAGAATCGGGGACACACTCAGTATGAAATATCTCTATATTCTACGACCGATGCAATTGACCGTCCTCCAAATTACGTGCCTCCGATCTCTGCCTATTCTGATCCAAATTGGTTGGTTGAAGCTAAAAAAAATCTTCGAAATATCTTACAATTAGACAATAACTGGGATGGTTACGGTAGCCCGCCAATATCGCAACAACTAGTTCAACATACCTCAAACTTCTTGTCTTGCTTAGAAAACGAAAACATCCCAACTCCCTTTATCGGTCCCATATCCGGAGGTGGGATTCAATTAGAATGGCATATAAATAATCGTGAATTAGAAATTGAGTTCATTGAAAGTAATGTCATAGGATTTCTCAAGGTACATGAGGACGATTCTTTGGAAGAAGGCGAATTTCCATCAAATGATTTTGATTGTGCACGTCGTATTATTGAATGGCTTATGATAGGAAAATAATAAGCAAACATGTTAAATCAGGTTATCTAAATGCCAAATAATACATCCTATGATAATCATACCGATGTAAATGAAAACGAAGATTTATGGCGCAGAATCCACTCAAATCAAATTGTTCCGGATGGTAAAGGTGGGCTTCGGCCTATGTCTGGAGCATTTACGGGTCGGGATATATCGGTCGATCTGGCAAGCAAAACCACTCCTCAAAAATCAATTAGAGATTCTAGAGGATTAACAGAATTTAAAGCAAAAATACCAATCAGTTTGGGTCATCGAGTTGTTGAAGATCCGATTATGGAAGACCCAGTTGTACCAGATAATCCTGCACATGCATTAATATTAGGGGTTATTGACAAGAAAAAGGCTAGAATAATCATTAAAAACTCTCGTTGGGTGATAAATCCAGAAAAGAATAGGAATGAATAGTTAGAAAATCCACACAGAAATTTACCCTTGTCTATTTTTGGGCGAATTTGGCGCCGCGGAGGAGGGCCTTCTGGTTGATAGGGATGGTCTGGTGATAGCGTTTGGCGAGTACCTTGGAAAGGTTCTGGATCACCTGGTCGGGGTCGAGAATCTCTCGTTTGGCAATATAGGCGCCCAGGGCGACCATATTGGCAGACTTGGGCGAACCGAGTTCGCGCGCCAGATCATCGGCGGGAATCGCCAGAACGTCAATATCATCCCGCGGCGGATCGTTCTCGATCATCGAACGATTCATTACCAATAATCCTCCGCTTTGCATTTTGGGGCAGAATCGTTCCAGGGAGGCTTTATTCATAGCGATCACGGCACTGGGAGCGCTTACGACCGGGGAAGCGATCGGCACGTCGGAAATCACGACCATGCAGTTGGCCGTCCCGCCGCGCACCTCCGGACCATAGGCAGGCATATAGCAAACCTGACGACCAGCCGCCATCGCTGACTGGGAGAGTAATTTCCCGATCAGGATCACTCCTTGGCCGCCAAAACCGGCGATGACGATTTCTTCAAAGAGACCTTGTGCAATCATAGGATTTGCTCCGAGGAACAGTTCTCAGTTGTGTGTTGTGAGTTGTGAGAAATTGAAGAAGAATACATTTTTGTGCCATCAAGCTTAGCGATTAAACCAAAAAGCATACGTTGGAGTTCATCTATATTGGAATAGAAAGATTGATATTGTTGAGCTTCTAAATACTCAAGTTGTTGCGCGATGTATAATTGTGTATCAATTTCCGCAAGGCTTCCTTTGGCAAAATACAGAAATTGCACAAATTCTCTTTTACCATATCTGGCTTGTCCTTCAGCAATATTCAAAGGGACAGATATGGCCGCTCTGCGAATTTGTGATGTCAATCCAAATTGTTCTTCCTTCGGAAAATTGTGCGTAAGCGTATATATTTTTTGAGTAAGTTCAATTGCCTTCTGCCATACCACAAGGTCCCTATAGGAATTGATCTTATTATTGGTATTCAATTTAAATACTCACAACACACAACTCACAACTCGCAACTCTTCAAGCATCCCAAGGGAAACACTTTCGTCATTTCCTCGGCGATCCATTTCATGGCGTCGATGGGGCTCTTGCGCCAATAGGTGGGACAGGGGGAAAGGACTTCGACAAACGCCATACCTTCGGCGTCGTCGCGTTGTAATTGGAATGCTTTTTGAATCGCTTTTTTAGTATTCCGGATCTGGGCCGGATTGTGCACCGAGCATCTTTCGACATACACGGCGCCGGGAAGGACGGCGAGGATCTCACTGACCTGTAAAGGATAGCCTTCGTGGGCGGGATTGCGTCCCTGGGGCGTAGTGGCCGTTACCTGTTTGGATACAGTCGTGGGCGCCATTTGTCCTCCGGTCATGCCATAGACGGCGTTATTCACGAAGATGACCGTGATGCGTTCGCCCCGATGGGCGGCGTGGAGAATTTCGGCGGCGCCGATCGAGGCCAAGTCGCCGTCGCCCTGATAGGAAAAGACAATATTTTCCGGCAGCACACGTTTCATCCCGGTCGCGATTGCCGGGGCGCGGCCGTGCGGCACTTCGATCATATCCACGTCGAGATAATCATACGCCAACACCGCACAACCCACCGGTGCGATTCCGATGGTGCGATCGTGTAATTCCAGCTCGTCAATCGCCTCGGCGACCAGACGATGCACAATGCCATGTCCGCAGCCCGGACAATAATGCGTGTGGCAATCTTTCAAACTGGGAGATCGTGAAAAAACAGTCTGCATCATAATTTCTCGCGTAAACGTGCCACGGCCATTTTGGACGTGTACGAAAATATAAATTATATTCCAATCACTGCATGGCCGACACGGCCATGGCACTCTACATTTAACTCTTCACCGGCAGCGCCAGTTTTTCAATATATTCCAAAACTTCTTCCACCGTCGGTACGGCGCCGCCGGCACGACCATAGAACAGGACCGGACAACGACCGCCAACGCTTAATTGTACGTCTTCGAGCATCTGACCGAGACTCATTTCGACGACTAAAAATACTCGCGGTTGATCGGCGGCATTACTGATAATTTCTTTGGGAAACGGCCAAAGAGTAATGGGGCGAATCCAGCCGACCTTGATCCCCTCCTGTCGCGCCTGGTTCACCGCGGCCCGTACCACACGGGCAGCTATCCCGTACGCTACCAGGACAATATCAGCGTCTTCCACTTCATATTGTTCGCAGCGGACTTCGTGGTTTTCGATGTCCTGGTATTTTGACTGGAGTTCAAGATTTAAGTTCTCCAATACCGGTGGGTCCAGCAACAAGGTTCGAATAATATTTTGTTTTCGTTCTCGCGCGCCGGTTAGGGCCCAGGGTTTGGCAACGAGATTTTTAGGGGGAGCCGCTTTCAATTCCACCGGTTCCATCATCTGACCGAGAATCCCATCGCCAAGAATCATCACCACAATACGATACTGATCCGCCAGATCGAATGCCGTTTGCGTCAGGTCGGCGATTTCCTGTATGGAACTAGGGGCCAGTACAATGGTGCGATAATCGCCATGCCCGCCGCCGCGAGTCGCCTGGAAATAATCCGCCTGCGCCGGAGCGATGTTACCCAGTCCGGGCCCGCCCCGCATGATATTCACCACCACACAGGGAAGCTGGGCGGCACAGATATAGCTGATCCCCTCCTGCATCAGACTGATCCCCGGAGAAGAAGAACTGGTCATGACCCGCTTTCCGCACGCAGCGGCGCCGAACACCATATTGATCGCCGCTAACTCCGATTCGCTCTGGACAAAGATGCGTCCCTCTTCCGGCATTCGCCTCGACATATAGGCGGGGATTTCATTCTGAGGAGTGATGGGGTATCCGAAATAGGCATCCAACCCGGCAAGAATGGCCGACTCCGCCAGCGCCTCATTGCCGCACATAAGTAC
>CAZNQT010000357.1:0-5598 GCA_964574885.1 uncultured Pirellulales bacterium | reverse complement strand
TTTCGTCATATGTATGAGGTGGATGAAACTGTTACGGATGAACACATGCAGTTTTCCGCCCAGTTAGCGATTGCTTACGAAGAAGTGATAACCAAACATGATATCTATGCCTTCGGGTATTACTGGTGGGGCCAGAAGGAATTGATTACGCAGATGCGGGCCCAGTCCAACTTGGCGGTATCTCGGTTGGCGGCGATGGGCCGGCCGGGAGTCACCGAAGGAGATGTCAAAACCGCGATGGCCATGAAGATTCTGGATCTGTTGGGGGGAGGGGGAATGTTCGTTGAATTTTTCGCCATTGATTACGACGACGAGTTTCTCCTGATGGGACATGACGGTCCCACCAATATCAACATGAGCGAAGGCAAACCCAGAGTACAGCATTTGGAAGTGCAACATGGCAAAACGGGCCACGGTCTGGGCATTGATTTTGAGATTATGACAGGCCCGGCCACACTGCTGAACCTGAGTCAGTTTGATGCGGGGGAGACGTTCAAGTTAGTCTATACCGTAGGCGAGATTGTTCCCGGGGAGATCTTGAATATCGGCAATCCGAACTGTCGGATTAAAATCGGGCAACCGCTCCATACGTTTTTCGACGCCTGGTGTCAGCAGGGTCCGGCCCATCATATTGCCCTGGGGATCGGAGATCACTCAGAAGAAATCGAAACGTTTGCCGAAGCCATGAAGTTTAAGACCGTAAAAGTGTAATGATATTGAGTCGAGACGGAATATCTCGACAGCCAAAAGTGAATTATTTAGAATTATGAGACAGCCCAACTTTAAGCAGGAGTATAGAGGAGCCGTAATTATGGATAGAATGAAAATAGTTATATTCTTTCTGGGACTCGGCCTTCTTTCTTTCCAGAACGCTCTTCCGAACACTCTCGCATCCTCAGTGAACGCGCGACAGTTTGAGTTGAAAGAATTGAGTTGTGAATATGCACATAATCCTCTGGGGATCGACACCCCTGCGCCGCGATTTAGCTGGATTCTGGAATCGAACCAGCGAGGCCAGATGCAATCCGCGTACCGAATCCTGGTGGCCGGCAGCGTGGAAAAACTCGATCAAAATGTCGGTGATAAATGGGACAGTGGAAAAGTTGTTTTCGACGATTCGGTAAATATCGTTTATGAAGGCAAGCCGTTATCCAGCGCCGAGAAGTGCTACTGGAAAGTGCGGGTCTGGGATAAAAACGGTAAATCGTCCCCATGGAGTGAACCGGCCACCTTTGAAATGGGATTGCTGCAGAAAAGCGATTGGCAGAGCCAGTGGATTGCCATGAGTGGTACGGAACATTCATTACCATACGTACAAGGGAAATTTGGTCAGGCGGTTCACCTGGATGGTAAGGGCCAAAGCGTGGAAATCCCTCATTACACCGGTTTGAAACCTGCTAAGCAAATCACTTTCAGTGCCTGGATCAAACCTCGCTGGATAGGTACGCGCTGGCAGGATATCTACCGGAAGGAAGACGGTAAGGCCAGACAGGTTTTTGCTTTGGGGGACTATCCCAACAATATAAGCGGTCTCTGGGTAGGATTGGGCATAGCCGGCAGATATGTGGAAAAAGGCGCCGCAGTCGATACGGCGGTTCTTACCGACGGCAACTGGCATCTAGCGACGGCAACGTACGATGGATCAACCATTAAATTGTATTTTGACGGTGCGGAAATTGGAAGCTGGAAACAAACCGGCTCTCTGGATACCGCCGGAACCAGTTCGGGATTCATCGGATCTACGGGCGGTAGAAGCGAGTACTTCGAAGGCGGCGTCGATGATGTTCGGATCTACTGTCGCGCCCTGTCGGCGAAGGAGATAAAATCGATGGCAGGCGGCGCCGCTGTGGTATCCGACCTGGTTGGCTGGTGGAAGCTGGACGGTAACCTGAAAAACAGTACCGCCGGTAAAGGCGGTCGGACTTTGGCTATAGCGATTTCCGCCCCTCTTTTCCGAAAAGAATTTACGGTTACGAAGAAAATTAAACAGGCCAGGATGTATATTTCCGGACTAGGTTGGAATGAGTTTTATATTAATGGTAAACGAGTGAGCGATCACGTTCTCGATCCGGCCATGACGAACTATCACAAACACATTTTTTATGTAACGCACGATGTTACGGATATGCTGACCCAGGGACAAAATGCCATTGCGGTAATGCTGGGCAACGGCTGGTACAGTGAACCCGGCCGACAGCGCTACGGAAACTTCCCGATACTGCTCGGTCAGTTGAATATAACGTTTGCCGACGGGAGTACCATGAACGTTAACACGGATACCAGTTGGACCGCATCCTCCGGTCCGATTACCCGAAACGGCATCCAAGGCGGAGAAACGTATGACGCCCGCTTGGAAAAACCCGGCTGGACACAAGCCGGCTACGATGACTCGCGGTGGCGCCCTGCCGTAATCACAGACGCTCCGGGAGGGGAATTGGTTTCCCAGATTATGCCTCCCATCAAGGTACATCAGACGATGAAGCCGATAAAGCTGACCCATCCGAAACCCGGTATATATGTTTATGATCTGGGTCAGGTGTTTATGGGCTGGGCTCGACTTCGCGTAAAAGGAACAGAAGGCGCCGAAGTAATTATTAAGTATTCGGAGCGGATATTCCCGGACAGCGGATTGTTGGATAAAAGAAACCATCCTGCTCCCGCAGAAACCGATTACTACATTTTAAAGGGAGATTCGGTCGGTGAAGTATATGAACCGAGGTTTACGTTTCATCCATTCCGCTACGTACAGATCGAAAATTATCCCGGTACGCCGACGTTGCAGGATCTGCAAGGGCTGGTGGTCCACTCCGCGGTCGATACTTCGGTGCTGTTTCACTGCTCGAATCCTCTATTAAACAAAATTCACCATATAACCTTCTGGACCATACAAACTGCGCTGTACGGTATGCCTCTGGATGCTCCTCATCGTGAACCTTTCGCGTATCTGGAGCCCGCGGAGACTCCCTCCAATCTTTACAGCAGAAGATATATGCCGTTGTTCTGGACCAAATGGCTTCGCGACGTGCAGGATGACCAGAATCCGAACGGTTCCATACCCGTCTGTGTGCCTGACTACCCTCGTAGTCGTTCCCTGGATCCCGCCTGGTCGGGCAATTACCCCATCGCGGTATGGTATGTGTACCAGTATTATGACGATGAACGCATCCTCGCGGACCATTATGAAAGCATGAAGCGATGGGTTGACTATGTAACCACTACCGCCGATAAGAATCACCTGGTGTTTAAGGGGACCTGGGGCGATCACATGTTGGCGGGCGTTCGTCCCGGAGAAGAGCAATGGGTTTCGCGAGAAACACCGCCGGCATTATGTTGGACCGGTCATTATTATCGTGACGCTTCCATTATATCTCAGGTGGCGAAAATTCTGGGCCGGGACGAGGATGCCCGTCACTATGCCGATCTGGCGGAAACGATTAAAACCTCCATTAATAAAAAATGGTTTAATCCCCATACCAATCAATATGCCGCTGGCTCGCAAACCAGCAATCTATTCGCCTTGGCTCTCGATATAGTACCCGAAGCGAACCAACAAGCGGTGGCAGCCAACGTCGCAAAAAACATAACCGAAAAGTATAACGGTCACTTACATACCGGTATTATCGGTACGACTTCCATGATGGAGGCGTTGGTCGAACATGGATACGACGATGTGATGTACAACCTGGTCAACCGAACCAGTTATCCGGGCTGGGGATATATGGTGGATCAAGGGGCCACTACCATTTGGGAATCCTGGGGAAGATTTACGAAGGGAGTCGGTCGTCGGGCCGAGAGTATGGCTATGTTTGCGACTATTGATGAATTTTTCTACAGCGATCTGGCCGGTATCAAGGGGCCCGATTATTATGGTTCCGGTTTAATGGCTCCCGGTTTTCGCCATATTATCATTCAACCTCATGTTCCGGGTGATTTGACCGGCGCCACGGCTTCAATGCAAACGGTAAGGGGGAGAATCTCTTCGAGTTGGAAACGATCCGACAATCTTTTTACCCTCGACGTTGATATACCGGTTAATAGTACAGCCAAAGTGAACGTTCCCAAAATTGGCTTATCAAAGATAGTCGTATCCGAAGGAGGTACGATCGTCTGGAGAAACAACCGATTTATTAAAGGCGTTTCCGGTATAGCAAACGGAGCGGAAAGCCACGACTACATAACGTTTGATGTCGGTTCGGGACATTATCATTTGGAATTAAAAGGAAATTGATGATGAGAAAGACGTTTCTGACGCTCATTTTTTTCTCTCTTGGTATATCGGTTGTGCGAGCTGGAGATTGGCCGCAATTTCGCGCTGACGCCGCCCGTAGCGGCTACACCTCGGAACCGATATCCGCAAAGCTGTCGCTGCAATGGGTTTACAAGGCTTCCACACCTCCGGAGCCGGCCTGGCGCGGGGAAGATACGCGGATGTCTTTTGATTACGCCTATCATGCCCTTATTGCGGAGCAAACGGTATTTTTCGCCAGTTCGAGCGATAACCAGGTCTATGCGTTGGATCTCTCCACGGGCCGGCCCCAATGGAACTTTTTCACCGAGGGTCCCATACGTTTCGCGCCGGCATACTATCAGGGGCGCATATATGTCTCCGGCGATGACGGCTACCTCTACTGTCTAAAGAGCAAAACGGGAACGCTTCTCTGGAAGAAGCGGGGAGGCCCTGAGGAAGACATGTTATTGGGAAATGGGCGTATGATTTCACGTTGGCCCACTCGGGGCGCGGTGACGATTCTGGACGACACGCTTTATTTCTCTGCCGGCATTTGGCCCTCCGAAGGAATTTATATTTATGCCCTCAATCCTGTAACGGGCGACGTGCTTTGGCAGAATGATTCGTCGGGGGCCATTCTGATGAACCAACCGCATCCGGGGGCTCGGGCCCGAAGCGGTGTTTCTTCCCAGGGGTACTTGGCCGCGGCGGGGAATACGCTGCTGGTACCGACCGGTCGAGCCATTCCGGCGGCCTTCAATCGATCCGACGGTACGTTCCGTTATTTTCACTTGCAGAAATACGGTAAAACTCGACCAGGACCTTTTGTCACCATCATGGATGATATTACGATTAACCGGAATGAAATTTTCCGCGTGTCCGATGGACAATACCTTTGCTCAGGTATTCCGGGATCCGCGGTGGTCGCCTTTCCTGATTGGATTGTGTTTGCGCAAGACAGCGAAATTAAAGCGTTGGACCGAGCCCGCCTTTTCCGGGAGGAAAAAATCAAAGACAAACAAGGAAAAATAAGGAGGAAAATTATCCTAAATAATCCTGTATGGTCCATTGCATGCCCAGAATCCTTTGGGCCTTCGTTAATCGGCGCCGGTCAAACCATTATCGCAGGAACGAAAAATCAGAAAATCCTTGTAGCAGATGTAAAAACCAAATCGGTGGTTACGAGGGCGGAAGTGGACGGCGCCCCCCTGGGACTGGCCGCTGCCGCCGGTTATTTGCTTGTTAGTACCGATCGAGGTTCCATCTACTGTTTTACGGACGTCGCGGCGGTATCTCCTCACGAAATCATGCCGGTTCGAGAATCATCTCCCTATGGCAGAAATGAACCTTATGACGCTGCCGCCCAAGAG
>CAZNQT010000356.1:0-5598 GCA_964574885.1 uncultured Pirellulales bacterium | reverse complement strand
GACTTCGCGCCTTTGCGTGAGCTGATTTGGTTGCGGCCTTTAGGCCGCGCTGGGTTCATTCGTGGCTAACTCTTCCCCGCAGATTTTTTACTTTGCTACGATGTTTTTTGTCCGCGAGCCGTTTCTCCTTCGCCGCCCGACTGGGTTTGGTCGGAATCCTTCGTTTCGGTGGCTGTAACGCTTTGCGTATCAGTCGCCGCAAGCGATCCAGACATTCCTGCCGATTCCTTCCCTGGTGGCGATACCGATCCGATTGCAGGATTAGCCGCCCATCAGCCGTCATCCGCCGACCCGCCAATTGCTTCAATCGTTCTTTCACCGCCGACGTCAGATCCGTACACTCCTTCAGATCGAAGACCAATTGCGCTCGCGTGTTCAGTTTATTGACGTTCTGTCCCCCCGGCCCCCGCGAACGAACGTAGCTGATCGCGATATATCGCTCATCGATCCGAATTGTATCATTCACCTGCAGCATAAGATTCTATTCTAAGAAACTCTAATGCTCTGTCGAAAACCTTGTTGTCATTCTGAGCGCAATGAAGAATCTAATATATTGAACATTGAACCTGAAACCTGAAACTCATTCCTATCCGCTATGCGCTCTACGCTATCCGCTATTTCATTTCGCCTATCTCGCTTTCGACCATTCCAATACCGACGGCAGAGCCCGCGAAACCTCCGCCGGCACATTCTGCCGGGTGATAAATACATCCGTGCGCGCCGCCTGCCCGGAGGACAAAGACACTTCAAAACCGATCATGCGCGTACCCGGATTGGGGGCATCGTAATCCTCTTTCGGTTCGGTGGAGTACGTTTTCAATTGTATCTTTTCCTCCGTGAGCACGGTCAGGCGCATGGTCTTGCCTTTTTGTTTCAACAACGCGTTCTTATCGCTTTGCAACGAAACCTCGGCCGGCGTCACCATGGCCCAGCGCACCGTGGCCGGCTGATCGGTCGCCTGGAACTCATCCTGGATGACTATCGTACCGTCCGGCAACAACGCGCCGCCCCGATAGGTATGCGCCAACTGACCGGCATAAACCTTCGACATATCGAATACCGCGTGCGGAAAGGATGGTTCCTCGCTATACCGAATCATCGGCGCCGTCCCCTTCACTCTCTGAAACTGTCCATTTACTACCAGCGTGCTATGAGAGAGATTATTATACCGGAAGATCTTCCAGCGCTGCGCGTTCTGTGCCCTGCCCCAAAGATCCATACCCCGCGATTCGATTTTGTAATAGTTCTCCGGCCCCAGATCTGTCGCCCAGCGCAGCCCCTCTGCATCGATGACAAACGTACCCACGTCCATATGTCCGTGCGAAACGCTCGGCGAGCCCCCTTTGATCGCCAGATACACCGCGTCCGGATCGGTCCAGGACGTGCGAAACATCGCTACCGGATTACTGCCGCGCCCAAACCAGCAGCGCTGTTCCGGAACCGCCCGTTTGCTTTGATACCAGGGTAGAATCAAAGGCGAAAACCGACTCCCAACCAAGGCAGACGGATTCCGCTTCGAGGCCTCTTCCCATAGTTGTTGTTGGCGCCAGGCCAGCCAGGGCTGATGGTAGTTCCGGGCGAACCAGAACACCGTGGGCAGAATGCCGCCCCGGGAGCCGCTGTCCGGGTAGTTGAAATACCTTCCCGTCGGACCGGTAATATTCAGGTAATAATCGGCACTCCGTGCAAAGCCGTGTGCTTGCGAGAGATTAAAATCCGTCCCCAGTACCGACTCCAATGCCGCCAGCAGAATCACATTATAGCTCGTGCCATAAACCCAATATCCCGGACCTTCCGGATAAGCGCCGTCCGGTTCGTAATATTTCATTACTACCTGCACCCCGTTGATCGCTCGATGAACCAGGGTTCGGGCCAGCTCGGGCTCATCTTCCATAATCGCCAGAGCGCCCAGGGTGATGCCGCCGTTGCATACCTGATTCCAGTTATTATGGCCCCGCACCCACCCGGTATTCTTTAGAGAAGGTTTAAGCCCTTTTTCCAGAATGGCCCCGCGAATGACCTGACGACTCCTCTCCGATAAATCAGCATAGAGCCAATCGTACCCGACCGCCAACGCCGCGGTCATTTCCGCTACATCCAAAAAATGACTCGGATTCCAATCCGAAAATGACGCCGAGGCCAGCATCTCCTTTTCCGCCCGCTCCAGATAAGCCCGCTTATGCGTCAAACGATAGGCGGCGGACAGATGGATAATCCTGTCCAGGCACCGTCGCGAAACCCCCAGTAGGCGTCGGCCGGTTTTGATTCGTTTGGCCGCCGGCTGATTTAATATGCCGTCTGCCTTCCTAAGCAGGGCTTGATAGAAGACCTGCAAAGGCGGCTGAGATTTAATATTGTTCTGAATCTGCGCAAGCTGACTGTCAGTTATAAAAAGACGCGGGTGCTCCGGTACGGGCTTCGGGAACGCCGCTCGGACTTCTTCCAGGGGTATATCGCGGAATGCGGTTTCGGCGCCTGCCGAAAAACTTATATTCAGACCCAGGATCAAAAGATAGAGAGTAACATGTTTCATAGCAATTCCTCCTTTACATTAAAGGTTGTCAGTTATGTAGGATCATTCAAAATTCTCGCGAATAATCCCGAATGTTCAAGGACATTTCTCCGCTTTTCTGGTGGTCGAACCCCAGGCCGAGTCTTTAAAAGGGACGGATCGAGGCGGGATTTGCGGTAAATATTGTGGTCGTTGCATTTTACGGCGCCGGGACTATAATGTTGTAGTTGACGGCAGAATTACCCAAGCCCGGCAGCCGGAAACGCCGATATTGGCGGTAAGAAACCGACGAGATAACGTAAGTGCCACTACGGAAAGAGGTTATGAAAATAAAAATCCTGATGATAAATTGGGTTTGTTTTGTAATTTTGGTAGTTACCGGCGTAGCGAACGCCGATGAAGTGGTCCTGAATGAAACGGGGCGGGAGTGGGTGCAGGTAAGCGATCTGCCGAGGGGATTGGTGGCGGTGCAGCAGTTGCTGGACGAGGGGCGACCCAAGAAGGCGTACAAGCAGGTCAAGAAGTGGATCAAGGCGCATGAGGATTCGGAGGTGATGGACCGGGCGTTGTATCTGAAGGCGCAGGCGCAGTTCGATCGTAAGTTGTACTATCAGTCGTTTGAGGTGTATGAGGAGATGCTGGACGGATGGGGAGCGAGTCGATTGTTCGAGTCGGCGCTGCAACAGCAGATGGAGATCGCGCGGCGGTTCCTGGCCGGCGCGAAGCGGAAGATCTGGGGCTTCATCCCGGCGAGCGCGCGGACGGAGGGTCTGGAGATCCTGGATCGCGTGGTGGAGCGATGGCCGGGGTCGGAGTTGGCGGCGCAGGCGTTGATGATGCAGGCGGATTATTATTACGGACGGGGCCGCTTTATCGAGGCGCAGGCGACGTATCAAATCGTAGTGGAAAATTATACGAAGAGCGGGTATTATGAAAAGGCGCTGCTGCGGAACGCGGAGAGCACGCACGCGCAGTATCGCGGCCCGTTGTATGACAGCGGGTGTTTGACGGAAGCGCGACTGCGGTACGAGCAGTATCGGGCGCGGTTTCCGGCGCGGGCGCGGGAGTTGGGGATCGAGTCGCGGATCGTACGGATTCGGTGGGAGGAATCGGAAAAGCACTATGAAATCGCAGATTTTTATCGACGGACGCACCGGCAGGAAGCAGCGCACTATTACGCAGATTATATTGAAGGACATTGGCCCGAGACGGAATGGGCGGGGGAAGCGATGAAAAATATAAAATGAGAAATGAGAAATGAGTGGATAGTTGTGAGTTGTGAGTTGTGAGAAATAAGAAATTCACCAGTCCCATGCTCATCGAGCTACGCAGTGAAATACTGCTTTGCAAAGGAGTAGCAGACTCGCTTAGCGGCGCCACTCAACCGGTGGGGATACTCAGTATCGGGAGAAACCTGGATTCGGAGCCTGCGCGGGAATGATATAATGAAACTATTCTTTAGAAAGGCGATATTGGTTTGTATCGCGGCGCTTGTGGGGTCCCAGGGTGGATGCGAGCAGGTGGATCCGAAACAGGGGTACACGAGTCGTTCACTTTATCGGACGGACGTGAAGACGGTGTTTGTGCAGATGTTCGAATCGGAAAGTTTTCGACGGGGGATAGAATTTGAATTAACGCGTGCGTTGGCGGGTCAGTTGGAGCTGCACAGCCCTTATAAAGTGGTATCGGACCGTCGAAAAGCCGATACTATTCTATACGGGAGTATCAATCGGGTGACGGAGCGTCGCTTAGCCCGACAGCGAGAGCTGGATCGACCGCTGGCTAATGAGGTGGTACTGGTGGCGACGTTTTCGTGGAAAGACCTGCGTTCGGCCGATATGCTGATCGAGGATCGGAAGGTGCGTGTGAGCGGAGATTACGTGGCGTTCCTGGGTGCGGGTCGCGAGAGTGCGGCGCGAGAGGCGGCGAACGAGATGGCGGTACGGATCGTGGAGGCGATGGAGGCAGAGTGGTGAGGGAGGTTGAAGGTTGAAGGTAAAAAGTAAACGTTTCTTTATTAAAGAGATTTAGGTGATAGATGAGTAATGGACGAGGGGACAATCAGGAGCCGGAGCGGCCGGATAAACAGGGTCAGCCGCCGGGCGCCCCCACGCGCGGTCCGCGGGGGATGCACAACTGGATCTTCTTAGTGCTTCTGGCGGTGATGCTGTTCGTAATGCTGAAAGACGTCGGCAATCGAGCGGAAACGATCGACATGACGGAATTTCAGGCTCGGGTGAAGAATTACGAGGTCGCGGAAGTGACGGTGATGGAGAGTTCTCTGGAAGGGAAGATGCGTCCGGAAGCGATGGAAGGCAAGGAAAGTACGAACGAATATTTCAAGGTAGAATTGGGAGAAGGGGTGGTCGAGCAGGCATGGTTCGTGAACCTGCTGGATAATTACAAGGTGGACTGGCGTTATAAGCGTGAAAGCGGTTTCTGGCAGATGCTGCGTCTGATCCTGCCGTGGATCGTGATCTTCGCGGTAATGTACTTTTTCATCTTTCGGCAATTTCGGGGCGTCGGGGGCGCGGGGATGCTGGGGAATTTCGGGCGGAGTCGTCATCGACTGCGGACGAAAGAGCAATCGAAAGTGACGTTCGAGGACGTGGCGGGAGTGGATGAAGCGAAAGAGGAATTGCAGGAAATCATCCAGTTTCTGCGGAATCCGAAGAAATTTCAACGACTGGGCGGTCGGATACCGCGTGGGATTTTGTTGATCGGGGAACCGGGGTGCGGCAAGACGTTGCTGGCCAAGGCCATTGCGGGCGAGGCGGACGTGCCGTTCTTCAGTATTTCGGGAAGCGACTTTGTGGAGATGTTCGTAGGGGTGGGAGCGTCTCGGGTGCGAGATCTGTTTAAGCAGGCGAAGGAAAATTCGCCGTGTATTATCTTCCTGGATGAGATCGACGCAGTGGGTCGCAAGCGTGGTACGGGGATCGCGGGCGGGGGCCACGATGAGCGGGAACAGACGCTCAATGCGATTTTGGTGGAGATGGACGGCTTCGGCACGGACGATCAGGTGATCGTGATCGCGGCGACGAACCGTCCGGACGTCCTGGACCATGCGTTGACGAGGCCGGGCC
>CAZNQT010000355.1:0-5600 GCA_964574885.1 uncultured Pirellulales bacterium | reverse complement strand
GGTTCAGGCGCTGCTCTGGGATGACAATCTGGTGCAAGCGTTCGAGCAGCGCGCCCCGAGATTTCCGCTGGCAGAACGAGAATATTTTCTGCAAGCGGTTCGCTACGTTGATGGGGTACAGGTCATTCATAAGTTAGCCGACGCGGATACACTGCCGACGGCGTCGGGAATATATCCGGATATCTGGGTTGTTACCGAAGAACAGGATACGGAAGCGAAACAACGTTATTGCGCCCTGCGCGGTTATGACTATCGGGTATTGAAACACAACGATCTTACCGGGTTTCCGGAAAGCAGAATCGAAGCGGAGGCGTCGGAATCTTCCCGGAAAAAGGTATTGGCGACCGGTTGTTACGACTGGTTTCACTCGGGTCATATCCGGTTTTTTGAGGAGGTCTCGGAACTAGGCGATCTGTACGTCGTGGTCGGGCATGATGAAAACGTCCGGGAACTGAAAGGCGAGGATCATCCGATGCACTGTCAGGAGGAACGACGATACATGGTTCAGTCGATCCGCTACGTCCGGCAGGCATTGATCTCGACCGGGCACGGCTGGATGGATGCGGAGCCGGAAATCGAACGGATTCACCCGGATATGTATGCCGTCAATGAAGACGGGGATAAACCGGTCAAGCGCGAGTTTTGCGTACAACACGGGATTGAATACGTGGTGTTGAAACGCATTCCGAAAGAAGGCCTGCCAAGACGAGAAAGCACTGAATTGCGTGGATTTTAAAGAATCGCGTTGACGGGGCGACGAACGTTTGATTCATTATTCCATTTTCCCTATACTATTCGGGAAGAATACCTATGCGAGAGGAAAGGATAATATAGCGTTGAAACAATTTCTCCAAGACATCATAACGCAGGCCGGCGTCATCGCTCTCGAATATCGTAAGAAAGTTCCTACCCTGACTGTCGATCACAAACAGAGCAAAGAACTGGTCAGCGAAGCCGATCGAGCCATCGATCAATATCTGATTGCCGAAATTAGAAAACGCTATCCCGCTCATGCCATCTTTACCGAAGAAAGCGGCGAACTGCCGGGCGCAGATTATCGCTGGGTGATCGACCCGATCGACGGCACGACTACTTTTCTGCATGAGATGCCGTTCTTTTCGATTTCCATCGCCCTGGAGAAAGCGGGCCAAACCATTCTCGCAGCCGTCAACGCTCCCGTGCTGGACGAACTCTTCGAAGCGGAAAAAGATCACGGCGCCACCCTCAACGGTAAATCCATTCAAGTCTCCCAACGTACCAAACTCAGTGAGAGCGTTCTCTGTACCGGTTTTGCGTGCCTGCGCGCCGGTTGGATACATAACAATCTGGTGTATGTAAATCGTTTATTACCGGAACTTCAGGACCTGCACCGTCACGGTTCCGCCGCCCTGGACCTGAGCTACGTCGCCTGCGGTCGTTTGGAAGGTTTCTGGGAACTCCACCTCAATCTCTACGACGTTGCTGCGGGCTTTCTCATCCTGACCGAGGCCGGGGGTCGTAATACCGACTTCAGCGGCGGCGCCAGCGGTTTCTACGACGAGGTCCTCAGCACCAACGGGCATATCCACGATGACATGATCCGCATTCTCTCCCAGGTGAAACATCAAACCAAGACGAAATCCTCGTAGAGTCAGCCGTAGCAAAGCGATTTAGCCAAATCCCTATTTCCAATACTGAAATTGCTGATTTCGCCCCTGTTTCGCCCTCATTCTCGATTGATTTATACGTAATGAATTGAAATATAAATCCCTTTTTCTGCCCCATTTCAACCGTCATGGTCGATATCAGAACCGAAAATGCAAAAAGGCAATACGACTACAACTAATACAAGGCAATGCCAATGAAGGTGTATCATGCCGTGGAATTCACATTTCTACTCCTGGGCTTGATGTCGTTGAGCCTGTGAATTCCCGCCGAATGCGCCTTCCGCTACGATTTGCGCAAATTACTAAATTCGGCGGATACCAACCTCGACCAGGACAACGGAAGAATGGTTAATCAGGAACGGACTCCTGAGCAAAGTTCTCAAGATATTTTGACACCTCAGGATATGGCTCCCTCGACAATGCAACTAGGGGTCAATCGCATCCACGGCCCTCCGCCTTAACGCAACCGCTTGCAGAACGAACAAAACATATAGCGTAACAGACAATGGGCTGGGGTCCAAACCCAGCCTTCACTTTGCGCCCATTGGAGAAGCGAAAAATGTGCTACTTGCCCGTGCTCCTACCCGGGATGTTCTTTTTGAGGTAGCTTCCTTCTTTGGTAAATTTCCAACGAAGTACATATTCCTTTTGGTGAGATTTATTCTTGCCGTTTGTATCGACATACAAGTCGATATAAGTTGGTTTTTCAGTCAATATACACTTCGGGCAACAGATATATCCGTGGCCCTGGCAAATGGGGCACTTTACAATTTTTCTTTTTTCCGGAATGGTATCGACGATTGTCTTATAACGAGTAGGATCGGCTTTGGCTTTTTTGATCTGATCGATTTTACTTTTCTTTTCCCGGATAAAATTATCTTCCTCTCTTTGAATTCTGCGCACTTCCGCCCTTTTCTGCGCAGGCGATAGCGAGGGATCCGTATAGACCTGACGGTGGATATATCGTTGATTGTCTCTCTGTGTTCGCTTGATTTCGAGTTCTAATTTTCGGATGGCGTAATCAAAATCTTTATAATGCTCCACCCATTTCCCTAATCCCTCGCAAATCTTACAATCAAACTTACCTTTTCCTTTACAATGCTTGCATAACAGGTCCGGTTTGATCATTTGGTTATGGAAATCATCTTCCAAACCATGGCAATAGATCGACCATACGTAAAGCTCTTTTGTTAAACGTTGATAGGGTGGTTTTTTTATGGGAGGCGGCGTAGGAGTCGGCGGCGGCGTACGCGCGTAGGGAGTATTCCTGGTAGAAATCACGGGTGTGGATTTGGAACGGGTGGGCTTGGGCACAACCATATCTAATCGTTCTTTGGTATAGATATGCCCCTCGTATTCATAGAGCTCCTGCTTTGCCAATTTTTCCATATAAACGCGATGTAAATTTTTAATCGACTTGAGGGAATGGCCATCCCAGATTTTCCCCCAACCCATTTGTTCCTGGTAGGGCACGACCCATTCCTGGCCGACCGTCTGGTTGTTCAGAAAGAAGATTCCACCTATCAATCCCATGAGTAAGAAATCCGGTTTACGGTTCATAATTTTTTCTCCTGTCTTGCCTTATATACCACTTCCAAAATTTTTTAAAAATGAACCTGCTCGCTTTACC
This sequence comes from uncultured Pirellulales bacterium, assembly GCA_964574885.1. Classification (GTDB taxonomy): domain Bacteria; phylum Planctomycetota; class Phycisphaerae; order Sedimentisphaerales; family SM23-30; genus JAFGFX01. The sequence goes on along the minus strand of CAZNQT010000355.1, from coordinate 2,324 downwards.
ACGATGATTTCGACAAAACTACGCTTATCTTTAGACTTGAAATGTAAACTAACGAACGAAAAAACGGTTGTCAAATAAAAAAATTACAAGGTGCAGATTTATATCCGTACTCTCAATTTATGACAAAACGACATCCTGGATTAACCGACATGTCCACATATTGGCTTTTTAATTATTCCAGATCCTGGCGAATCTTCTGTAAAAGTCGATCCAGATACCCGGAACCCGTACGGGGCGGGGTTTTCCCCTTTGTCAATAGGGCATCGATTTTATCTTTCGCCGACCGGGCCCGCTCGTCCATCGCATCAATGGCATTTACCCCCAACATAGCTACGAACACGCTGTTCTTATCCAGCGTCGCGTGTTCCAACAAGACCGTCAGCGCTTTTTCGGCGTCCTTCTCAGTTCCATAGCGGCCCAGAGCCTCCGCTGCGATCACCCGTACCGAAGGCGACGAATCCGACAGTGCTTTATACAGTGCCTCTCGCGCCTGGATAACTGCCGCCTTTTCCCGCATCAGAATTCCCAGCGCCGCCCAATATCGCACCGCGCTGTCTTGATCGGTCATTGATCTTAGCAGGTCGTTCATGGCGTCAGGTTTAAGGGATGACGCCAGCGCGGCTGTCCGCATGATCTTTTCCAGAGGATATTTCCGTTCATCGTGTCCGATCTCATAGGGCGTTGAGCCGCGCGAACGAGTGTGGATTTCATCTTCCGGGAGAAAACCCACGTCCCGAATTCTTATCGCCCAGTCCTCCTGTGCCTGTCGCAGTCGTTTCAGGATCGCCTGATGCGCCGGCGAGTTCGCCAGGTTGTTCACCTCGTCCGGATCGGTTTCCAGATCGAACAACTCCTCCGGCGGCTTCTTCTCCCAGAACCGTCTTTGCGCCGCGTTCAGTTTCCCCTCATCGTACATTTTCTTCCATACCTGCGTCGTCTGCGTGATGAACATATAACTCACGTACTGCCCGTAAATCTTGTGCGGCATATATTGTCGCAGATACACGTAGCGGCCGTCCGTCACGGTTCGCACCATATCGTAGCGTTCATCCATCCGCCCGCGAAATCCGTACATGAATGAGGGCGGTTCGGTACAATAGGCGCCGGCAAAGGCGTGCCCCTGCATATAGGCGGGCGGTTTGATTCCAGCCAGACTCAACACCGTCGGCGCCAGATCAATAAAGGCCACCAGCCGATCGGATTTACCGCCCGGTTTATATTCCGGCGGCGCCAGGCGCTGCCATTTCTTGGGTATGTACAAAATCATGGGTACTTGCAGGCCGGAGTTGAAAGGCCACCGCTTACTCCGCGGCATCCCCGAACCGTGATCCGCATAAAAGAATACAATCGTATCCTCCGTCAAACCGGCGTCGTCGATTTCCTTCAGGATGCCGCCTGCACTGTTGTCCATCTGCGTGATCCGGTCGTAATACTGGGCCCAGTTTGATCGCACCTCGGGCGTGTCCGGATGATAGGCCGGCACCCGCACCTTGGCCGGATCGTGGATCGGTTTGGCTTTGGGATCGCGGATCTTACTCTCATGCGTCATGGTGAAATTAAAGATCGCAAAGAAAGGCTGCCCGTCTTTTCGATTCTTCCAGTGCGCCTTACGGCTGGATACGTCCCACACCTTACCCGGCTTGGCGAGGTTGTAATCCTCTTTCGAATTATTGGTACAATAATACCCCGCCTCCCGCAGATACTGGGGATACATCTTCATAAACGACGGCAGCGGCACCTGGCTACGCATGTGTTCGGCGCCCAGCGACGGCGGATACACCCCCGAGATGATCGTCGTCCGCGCCGGCGCGCACACCGGCGCATTGGACCACGAATGTTTATACAGCATTCCCTTCGCCGCCAATTTATCCAGGTGCGGCGTATCGGCGAACTCGTCCCCGTAACAGCCGAGGTGCGGCCCATGATCTTCACTCGTGATCCACAGAATATTTGGCTTCTTCGCTTCCACCGCCCCCGTTTGCCCCGCCCACAACACTCCCATCGTTCCTAGCGCCGACTGCCGTAAAAATTCCCGTCGATTCATACCATCTTCTCCCAAATTATATTTTTTACTTTTACCTTTTTTACTTATTCCCCCATCCACTCATCTACTCATCTACTCATTCACCCATTTACTCAACATTATAACGTTTTGAAAGGATATTTATATGCATTTCCAATAGGGAAAGATTGTAAAGCATAGCCACTTTCAGATCGAGTGCAATGTCTGTCCTTTTACTCATTTCGTCAATTGCACACTGTTTCGCGCCTTTTCGACGCCGTTGACGATTATCGCGATCTGATGTTCCCCCGGATAATGTTTG
>CAZNQT010000354.1:0-5610 GCA_964574885.1 uncultured Pirellulales bacterium | reverse complement strand
CTCAAACAGCAACTCAAGATAATTCCTTTTTCAGCCCGTCGGGGGATGATCGTGGATGCGCAGGGTCGAACACTGGCCGTCAGTGAAAAAAAACAATCGGTTCGAGTCGATCCCCATCTGATACGAGATCCTCATTTGGCAGCAGAGCAACTGGGTAAGGCTCTATCTTTGAAGGTGAACCGTCTTTACCAGGCACTAGTAGCTCGTAAGGACAAGCGGTATCTATTAGTGAAACGGTTTGTCAGTGACGAGGAAGTCGAGCGGGTATTGGCGTTGAATTTAGATGGGGTGGTGATCGAGCCGGATTATGAACGTCGGTATCCGATGGGGACGCTAGCGGCGCACGTGGTGGGTTATACCACGGATTATGGGGAGGGATTGGAGGGGATCGAGTCACAATATGATAAAACGCTATCAGGTAAACCCGGCGAGTGGGTTCTGAGCAGCGATGCGATACGCCGGCCCGTAGGAGCGCAGGGTGAGTGTGTAGCGGCGGAAGACGGCAAGATTGTGGTGCTGACCCTGGATGCGATGATCCAGAGTTATGTAGAAAAACAGCTTCAGCAGACGGTGGCGAAATATCAGGCCCAGGGCGCCAGCGGGATTGTGATGGATCCGATGACGGGGGAAGTGTTGGCACTGGCGAATTACCCGACGTTCGATCTGAATGAGGCCCGCCGGTGCAATAAGGAGGTCAAGCGGAATCGGGCGTTGACGGATCCGGTGGAGCCGGGCAGTATCTTTAAGCCCTTCACCGTAGCGTCGGCACTGGAAGGGGGGTACGTCACGGTGAATCAGAAGATTTTCTGCTATAACGGCTACTATGCGGGGCGGGGAATAGGAGTGATTCGCGAGTACAATAATCATGGTTACGGCGAGTTGACGGTGGCTGAGGTTATCATGCGCTCGAGTAATATCGGCTCGGCCCGGATCGCCCAGAAGATGGGTAAGCGTTATTTTCACGGCATGATTGAGAAATTTGGGTTCGGCAAGCGAACGGGAATTGATTTGCCGGGCGAGGGGGCCGGCATCCTGCGCCCGCTGCGCGAATGGCGTTGGGGTCAATACGCATTGACGCGGGCGGCGTATGGGCAGGGACCGATAGTCACGACGCCGATTCAGATGATCCGGGGATTTTGTGTGATCGTGAACGGAGGGAAAATGGTGCAGCCGCGAGTGGTGCGGGGAATCCTGACACCGGACGGTAAGGTCGCGGAGGACCTCGGGAAAGAAACTGCCCTGGCCAGGGTGGAAGCGGGCAAAGCCTTGCAGGTAATCAAGCCGCAGATATCACGGAAGATGGTTCACGAAGTACTCAAGGCTGTTGTGGATAGAGAGGGAGGGACGGCACGGCGGGCCCGGATAGAGGGGTATGAGGTGTTCGGCAAGACGGGGACGGCTCAGGTGGCGGTGAACGGGACTTATGTGGACGGTAAGTATGTCAGTTCGTTTTTAGCCGGGGCGCCGGCCTGGGCGCCGCGGATTTGTGTGCTGGTGATGGTGAGAGAGCCGGACCGGAGTCTGGGATTGGGCTATACCGGCGGGGTGGTAGCGGCGCCGGCAGTGAAAGAGATCTTGCGCCAGACCCTGCCGTATCTGGGCGTGGAAAAGAGACTGGATGAGGCAAAAGTAAGTAATACATCCGTGGCGGTAATGAATTGATGGTTCGTGGTTCCGAGTTCCTGGTTCCTCGTTTAATGTTCAATGTTCAATGTTCAATGTTTCAGGTTTATCAATGATTCGAGGGATTAAATTAGTTTGTTATGTTTGGTTTTGTCCGGGGGTATTGTTATGTCTGCCGGCGGCGGTGCAGCAAGTTGCGAGAGAGGAAATCGTAGATCGACATGATGGATTAATCTCTTTAGATGGTACCGTGGTAAAGCGGGTGTTGGATGTAAGCGAAGCGGGGGAGAATCTATTACGCCCGGATCGGTGGCGAGGGTGGCAGCAAGGATTCACACGTCAAGGAAAGGTATTTTTTTGTGATAATGCTAATGACGGGCAGGTGCAACGGGGCGTATCGCAGCAGGTGGAATTGAATCAGGCCCAGCCGGAACCGATTGTAGCCGTCGCGTGGAGTAAGGCGGAAAAGGTAGGGGGCAGTCGTAACAGCGATTACAGTCTGTATCTGGATTTAACGTATCAGGACGGTACGCCGCTCTGGGGGCAGGTAGCGCAATTCAACGTGAGCAGTCACGACTGGGAGCGACAGAAGGTGCTGATTTTTCCGGAAAAGCCGGTCAAGTCGGTCAGCTTTCATTTACTCCTCCGACGGCATACGGGCAAGGCATGGTTTCGGGATCCGGAACTGAGAGTACTTCGGCCGAAACACGGGGCCTGTCTGTTCGACGGAGTGGCGGTCGGTCTGGAACTGAATTCGGAGAAGGGATTTCAAATACGCGATGTAGCAGCCGGTTCGGATTTTGTTTGCGTCAGACGGAAGGCACTGGGGCTGCAATTGGAAACGCAACGGTCTAAAAAGCAGGGGGCAACCTTTTATGACGTTACGTTAACGGATACGACGGGTACGGATCGAGCGATTACGCTGGTATATGCGCTTCGGGCCGGACGGGAAGGCGTAAAATGGCTGCATGATTTGCGCCGTGAGGATGCGGTATCGACCGGTCGGGAGTATATGAATGCGAGCCGGTTTCAGGTGGGCGCCAACGGTCGGTTGTCGCGGTATCCGTTGGGAGCGATTATGAAAGGGAGAAAAGGATTCGCCCTGGGAATCGATATGGCGTATCCGGCGTTTTACCGGATCGGTTACAATACGGGATCGGAGGAACTGTTTTTAGCGTACGATATAGGCTTTACACGGGAGAAGCGAACGGCAAAACTGCGCTTCTGTGAATTTGGATTTGATCCGGCCTGGGGATTTCGCAGTGCTCTGGCAGAGTATTACCGGTTATTTCCGGAGTATTTTGTCAGTCGTACACCGGAGCAGGGTTTGTGGATGCCGTTTGCGAAGATCAGCGCCGTGAAAGGGTGGCAAGACTTTGGTTTCAAATTCAAAGAAGGAACCAACGAGACCAAGTGGGATGATGCGCACGGGATCATCACATTTAATTACACAGAGCCGATGACGTGGTGGATGAAGATGCCGCCGGAGATGCCGCGGACGTTGGAAGCGGCACTAGAAGAAGCACGGCGTCTGGCGCGCGAAAAAAATGATAAACGAGCCCAGGCGCTGTTCAGCAGCGGGTATTATGATGAGAAGGGGCAGTTTGTCGCGCGGCTGTTGAATACGCCGTGGTGTAACGGGGCGGTATGGAGTATTAACTCGATGCCGGGCGTACCGGGGGACGTAACGGATTTTACCAACTGCTGGAATCCATCGATTATCAAAAGGCGCTATGGTCCGAACCGCAACGGCGATCTGGACGGGGAGTATATTGATTCGAGCGAGGGGTATGTGACGGACGGGTTGAATTTTCGGCGGGGACATTTTGCGGGCGCCAAAACACCGCTGACATATTCTTTGGGAAGTCACCGGCCGGCAATCTTTCGAGGCCTGATCGTGTTTGAGTACGTGCGAGACGTCGCCCGGGACGTGCACGAGCGGGGCAAACTGATGATGGCAAACGCGACGCCGATCCGGTTGTGCTGGTTGGCGCCGTTGCTGGACGTGATGGGAACGGAGACGAACTGGAATCCGGGGGGGACATGGCGGCCCATGTCGGAGGCGGAATTGTTGTATCGACGGGCAATGTGCAAGGGCAAACCGTACTGTTTTTTAATGAACACCCGGTTTGAGGAATTTTCGCATGAGCGCGTGGAAGCGTATATGAAGCGGGCGCTGGCGTACGGGATGTTTCCGGGCTTCTTCAGTCATAACGCATCGCAGGGTCATTATTTTTCGCGACCGGAATTGTACGATCGGGACCGCGTATTGTTTCAAAAGTATGTACCGATCTGTAAACGGATCGCCGAGGCCGGCTGGGAACCGATTCCCAAAGCCCGCTCCAGCGATGTCAAGGTGTATGTGGAACGTTTCGGCGAGCGCTATTTGACGGTATTTAATGACAGCGCGGAACGTCGAACGACGACCATTACTCTCGATGGATTACACGTAGCATCGGGTTGTGATGTTGTTAGTGGAAAACGTTATTCGTGGAAAAATAAGATATTGCAAATTTCCCTTGGGGCAGAGGACGTGGCGGTTTTAGACTTAGGGAATGATAAACAATAGTAGTATCGTATGATACGCATGCCTAAGCTTCGCGTAGGCATGGCGTCCGATCCAAAGCTTCGTGCAGGCATGGCGCCCGATAGCGATAAAGAAGGATTGAAATGGCGGGGAGTTTCCTTATAATAGGTTTTTGTACGCAAGGATGAGTATTTGCAGAGGAGGCTGCCCGGTGCGGGTCCAGTCATGAAAACAGCCCATTTAAAACGACAAAAGAAAATTCGTACGTTGGAAGTGCAAGCGATTGCGCCGTTGGATAGTTTGCTTCATCGAGAGGCTGTTACGGGGAAAGTGACCTGTGACAGCCGGGCGGTGGAAGCGGGGGATATCTTCGTAGCGGTGCGGGGCGTCCAGGTCGATGGTCATGATTTTATAGTCGATGCAGCAGAAAAAGGCGCGGCAGCGATTATAACCGAACGTGAAGTTCCTCTGCCGACAACGGTGAGTCAAGTTCGCGTTCCGGATAGCGCCGAAGCGCTGGGGTATTTGGCGCAAACGTTGCGCGGCAATCCGGCGGCGCAGTTACAGGTGCTGGGCGTGACCGGTACGAACGGTAAAACGACGGTGGCATACGTGGTGCGGTCGATATTGCAGGCGGAGGGTATATCCTGCGGCGTGATCGGTACGGTGGAATACGATGAAGGGGACGGAAACGTTGTCAAAGCAGCTAATACCACGCCTGACGCGGTACAGTTGGCTGATTTGATGGGTCGGATGCGCGAGAACGGTTTGACGGCGGCGGTGATGGAGTGTTCCAGTCACGGACTGGAGCAAAAGCGAACGGCGGGGATACCCTTTCGAGCGGCGGCGTTTACGAATCTGAGCGGCGATCACCTGGATTACCACGGTACGGTCGAGGCCTATCGGGCGGCGAAGAGCAAATTGTTTGAAGGTTTGAGTGAGGATACGGTCGCAATTTTGAATGGCGAGGATGAGGTCAGCGAATATTTCGCCCGGCGAACCGAAGCCCAGGTTTGGCGATATGGAGTAGGGGAAGGTTATGATATAACCGCCAAGATCGAAGCAAAAGGAATTTGGGGAAGTGAATTCACTCTGAGATTCTTTGGCCGGAAAATTACCGTGCAAACAGGATTGGTGGGAGAGCATAATGTCTATAATTGTTTGACCGCGGCAGGATTGGCGCGGGCGGCGGGAGCGAGTCTGGGGGCGATCGCGGCAGGGATTCATCGTTTACGGGGAATTCCGGGTCGGCTGGAACGGATCGAACATGAACATGATTTTACCGTGCTGGTGGATTATGCCCATACGGATGATGCGCTGCGCCATGCCTTAGAAACGGTGAAGGAATTAGCGGAGCGAGAGGTGATGGTGGTGTTCGGCTGCGGGGGCAACCGGGATCGGACCAAGCGACCGCGTATGGCGAAGGTGGCGGAACAATTTGCCGATCAGATCGTCGTAAC
>CAZNQT010000353.1:0-5619 GCA_964574885.1 uncultured Pirellulales bacterium | reverse complement strand
GATTCGAGCGCGGCAGGAGGGGATCGCGCCGGAGGAATTGATCGAGCGGATGCACGCCGAGCACGTGAAGGATTTCGCCGGTTTTAACGTGGCGTTCGATAATTACTACAGCACGCATTCGGAAGAGAACCGTCAATGCAGCGAGACCATATACACGCGTTTGAAAGCCGCCGGCCATATTACGGAGCGGGACGTCGAGCAGGCGTACTGCGAGCATGACGCCATGTTTTTACCGGACCGGTTTATTCGCGGGACCTGTCCGAAATGCGGAGCGGAAGATCAATACGGGGATTCGTGCGAAGTCTGTCACGCCACCTATACGCCGGTAGAATTGCAGAATGCCCGATGCAGTGTTTGCGGTAATCCGCCGATGCGGAAACGCTCGAAGCATTACTTTTTTCAACTGGGTGACTTTACCGACCCGCTGAAGAAATGGATTGCCGCCGGGCACGTACACGAGCAGGTGCAGAACAAATTACAGGAGTGGTTTGACCAGGGGCTTCGAGATTGGGATATTTCGCGGGATGCTCCGTATTTTGGATTTTTGATACCCGGCGAGACGGATAAGTATTTTTACGTCTGGCTAGACGCTCCGATCGGTTATATGGCCAGTACCAGGAATTACTGTAATCAAACGGGGCGCAGTTTTGATGAGTACTGGTGCAATCCGGAAACCGAGATTGTGCACTTTATCGGCAAGGATATTACGTATTTTCATGCGTTATTTTGGCCCTCGATGCTGATGGGATCGAATTTTAATACACCTAATCGCCTAGTAATACATGGTTTTTTGACGGTCAACGGCGAAAAGATGAGTAAGAGCCGCGGCACGTTTGTCAATGCGGCGACGTATTTGAAATATCTGGACCCACAGTTTCTGCGTTATTATTACGCTTGCAAACTGGGGCCGGGGACGGAAGATATCGATCTGAATCTGGAAGATTTCGTTTTACGAATCAACAGCGATCTGGTGGGTAAACTGGCGAACCTGGCGTCGCGTTCGGCGCCGATGCTCACCAAGAATTTGGGCGGACGACTGGGTACGCTTTCCGCGGAAGCGAAACAGATGCTCCAGCCGTTGCAGGAGGCTTGCGAGGCCATCGCGGCGGATTATGAATCGTGTAATTATGCCAATGCCGTTCGGAAGATTTGCGCCCTGGCAGATGAAGTGAATCGGTACGTGGATCAGCGCAAACCCTGGATTATGATCAAGGAAGATCCGGAACATGCGCGTGAAACCCAGACGGCTACTTTGAATGCGGTGTGTATTTTAACGACGTATTTAAAACCGGTATTGCCTCAATTTGCGGCAAAGATAGAAGAACTGCTGTGTATCCAGCCGCTGCAATGGAGTGATACGGAAACATTATTGGAGAATGGTGAAATCCGTGCGTTTACACGATTGATCGAACGAGTGGACCCTAAGAAGGTGGAAGCGATGATCGAAGAGAGTAAAGAAGAGCAGCAACAGGATCAAAAGGATAAATCTCGACCGAGTCCGCTGGATGAAGATCCTCTGGCGGATGAGATTGCTTTTGATGAATTTATGAAGGTGGATTTGCGGGTGGCGAAGGTGATCAAGGCGGAAACGATCGAAGGAGCGGATAAGTTGCTGCGTCTGGAGATGGACTTGGGTGGTCAAACGCGGACCGTGTTAGCCGGTATTCGCCAGGCCTACAATCCGCCGGAACAGTTAGTGGGGCGCCTGATGGTGGTAGCGGCAAATCTGGCGCCGCGGAAGATGAAATTCGGCGTTTCGGAAGGAATGATCCTGGCCGCGGGACCCGGTGGTAAAGACGTATTTGCGTTAACCGTGGATGACGGCGCACAACCGGGACAGCGGATTCATTAGGAACCAGCGTATGTTGAAGAAACCTACGAAATCGATGGAAGAGATATTTGCGGAGGACGGCCGTTATCCCCTGGAGGCGGTGCAGTTCGTGCGGGAAGGGCTCAATCATTCCGTACAAAAATATCATCCGGAGGCGGAATCCGATGCGCCACGTCATATTAGCGGCGAGCAACTGTGCGAAGGTTTACGGGAGTTGGCGCGAAAACGGTGGGGATTGATGGCCAAGTCGGTGCTCAATCGCTGGAATATCCATGCCACCCGTGATTTCGGGGAAATCGTATTTCTATTGGTCAATCACGGCTGGATGCAAAAAGAACCGCACGATTGTATTGAAGATTTTGATCAAGTGTACGATTTCAGAGCGGCTTTTCAGGGGGATTTCGAAATCTCCCTGGATGGGTAAAATCAGGCTTTAGAGATTAAACCTTGTTTCCAATACCTCCTTTGTTGAAGTAGAACCATAAATCGTTAAAATTCTGAATTGTTAATTCGGCAAGACTATCCACAACCAATTCCGCCTGCACAAGGTCTGCCCGGGAACGAGTTGTGGTCACAGCGACGACAGTCATGCCGGCAGCATGAGCGGCCTGGACTCCCTGAATGGCGTCTTCCACCACTACGCAACAAGGGGGAGATATATGTAATTTTTCGGCCGCTTTGAGGAAGGTATCCGGAGCGGGTTTACCATGTTGGACGTCTTCTCCGCAAACCAGGGCGTCGAAATCATTATACACACCGGCTTCGGTCAGCATGAAATCCAGATTCACCTTCGGGGCAGAGGACCCGACGGCAAGTTTGAAGTGGTTATTTTTTAATGCTGCGATTAAACCCTGCGCTCCCTCCAACAGGTGCAGTTTCCCTTTGACAATTTCTCGAAAACGGGTTTCTTTCCAGACGGACATGCGCTCCAATTCATCCGGAGTGATATCGTCAACCCGTTGCGGCAGGATCTGATAGTTTTGCATACCGAACGTACGATAAAAGAATTCATCGGTGAAAGAAAATCCCTCCTGCGCTGCCAGGTCGTGCCAGGATTGCTTATGAAATTCGCCGGAATCGACCAGGACGCCGTCCAGATCGAAGATGACCGCTTTGGCGTTATCCGTACTCATATTATTTCCCTGTACTCGAAGCGGGATCAGACGTTGCATCTCCGCGGATAAAAACCAGAAGTGTAATAAGGATTAAATCAGAAATTTTTCATCCCGTTCCCGGAAGGGTTCAATTTTTTTCAGCAGATCCCGGTAGTCATTGTGGCCCATGAGCGCAAAGGTAGCCTCTTTTCCGAGTTCAACAGCGGGCTGGTCGTAGGTGTTGATATTGAGTAAGCTTCCCATATAGCTCGTTGCCACTTCAAACAGATAAATAAACTGCCCTACCGTGTAGGCGGAAATCTCCGGAAACAGGACCGTCAGGCAGGGACGTTGGGATTGGATCAAGGCGTACTCGGTGCCGAGTTTTTCACTATTCAGGAGCGTACTCAATCCTTTTTTCGATAGGTAGCTCCATTTTTCGATATCGCCGGCAGCACCGATGGGGACATCCCGTTCGAAATTTTGCACTTCGAGAAAGGTAAATACTTTGTCATTGGGTCCTTCGCGATACAACTGCACCTGGCTGTGCTGATCCGTGACGCCGAGGGCTTTGATCGGCGTCGGACCTTCATAGACAGTTTCACCTTGGAGGTCTTTTTCCTTTCCGAGACTTTCCGCCCATAACTGACGATACCAATCACAAAGGTCCTTGAGTTGATAACTGTAGGGCATCATAACGGAAAGGTTTTTCCCTCGTTTGTAGAAACAGTACTGAATGGCAGCATACAAGGCGGCGGGATTCTTGCGAAGATCCCTAGATTTGAGTCGTGTATCCATATCCCGGGCGCCGTCTCGAAGTTTATCAATATCGATACCGCACATCGCCGCACTGAAAAGACCTACATGACTAAGCACGCTGAAACGGCCGCCTACGCCCTCAGGAACAACCAGGGAAGGCAGGTTATACGTATCAGCAATCATTCGGAGGGTGCCGCCTTTGAGATCCGTTGTAACGATCACATGATCGGCAAAGTCGGACCGAGAGAGTTTGTCCCGCAGTAAGTTCTGAAAGATGAGAAACTGTGCGGCGGTCTCCGCCGTACGACCGGATTTGCTGATCACATTGAACAGCGTACGCTCCCATTGTCCGTCCAGAAATGTAAGCAAGGCGTCCATCTGCACCGGGTCCACGTTGTCCATGACAAAGAGCCGTGGACCGCGTCGTTTCGGGCTATCCTCCAGATTGTAGAGGGGACTGTTCAAAGCGGTTTGTAAGGCGATATTGCCCAGTGCCGAACCGCCTATCCCCAGGACAATCAGATTGTCGAACTGTCCTTTCAATTTATCGACTTTTTCTTTCACCTTGCCGACCATTTCTTCCTGATAGGGAAGATCCTGGTAGAGTTTACGATCCGTGGCCAAATCATCGATAATCCGGACGATCTGCACTGTAAGCTGATCCAATTCGTCCTGGGAGATTCCGTGTTCGAAACCGACAACATCGCTGGTGGCGTTCTTATAATAGATTTTAATTTGCTCGGGCATGTTTCTACATCCTTTCCCTGTATTACTTTCTTTTCCTATCAAACCAAATTATTTACCATTTTCGTCGTATAAAATCAATCCCTTATATAAGGAATTGAATCCGGCGTTTGGCCCACATTTCTATTGTTGCCTTTCTGCCGTTAGGAGTTTAGCGTTGTAAGTTGTTTGCGGATCCGGTACAGTCAATCATCTATGTTGGAATTTGACGCATTACAATGGGCGATCGTAATCGCGGCGGCGTTATCGATTGGCTTTAATAAGACCAGTACGCTGGGTATAACGATCTTGTTTGTCCCGCTAGTAGCCGGGATGATGGACCCGAAGAAGTCGGTTGGCTTTATTCTGCCTATGTTATGCCTGGCGGATGTATTGGCGATCCTGTATTGGCGCCGACACGCGAATTGGAAATTATTGATTCGGTTGATACCCTGGTGCCTGGTGGGGCTGGCGGTGGGATATCTGGTTTTAGAACGGATCAAGAGCAAAACCTTGTGGCCGATTATTGGGGGGATTATATTAGTTATGATCGCGGTGACGACCTGGCGCAACAGCCGGTATGCAAAAGATCGACCCATTCCCACGTATTGGTGGTTTGCGGCCCTGATGGGTTTTCTCGCAGGCAGTACGACCATGGTCGCCAATGCCGCCGGTCCCGTCATGATCATCTACTTGCTAGCGATGCGGCTGGATAAAAAGCAGTTTATCGGCACCCACGCCTGGTTCTTCTGGATTATTAATTTAATAAAAGTCCCACCCCAAATATATTTAAAAATGATCACTCCGGAATCTTTTCTAACGGACCTGGTTTTATTACCGGCGATTCTGGTGGGCGGGATTCTGGGGATCGTACTGGTGCATAAGATCCCACAGCGGGGCTTTAACGCCATTGTCAATATTCTAGCCGCCGGCGCCGCAATATATTTATGTATGAAAGGATTTTGGTAAAAAGACTTGCAGAGCATTAGCACCCAAAGTAGGATAATGCAATAAGATTACTCTGGTGTGGGAGTATAGGTAGGAGAGGTGTCCGAGTGGCTTAAGGAGCAGCCTTGGAAAGGCTGTGTAGGGTTTATCTCTACCGCGGGTTCGAATCCCGCCCTCTCCGTTGCATTTTAAAGAGGATTTGTAAGTATTTATTTAGAAGTGATTTGTGATTGAGTTTTTTTGTTCTGGCCACCTGACTGTCCT
>CAZNQT010000352.1:0-5622 GCA_964574885.1 uncultured Pirellulales bacterium | reverse complement strand
GCGGAGCTCCGGTGCGCGGGCGGCGCCGAGGGGGGCACGCTGGGTTTGGGTGAATCTTCCGGGGACAACGGGAAAATTCCTTCATCGTATTGATCCACGATAATTCTCCTACCGCACGAACATAAATCGTTAATACAGCACACGTTATATAGGCGCTTCGGAAGAAGCGCCTATCGGGGATTTATCATACTACTTGTTTAGTCGTATTCAAAGCAAAAAAATCACAGAAAAATTTCAGCCGGTGTAGAAAATCAGTCATATCATAACGGTAAACAAACCTTACATTCGAGAGGGAGCGTGCAGTTCCACCGGATTAAATGGTTATTGCGTCTGTATTTCATTTGCATTTCAGACATCAGGGTATATGATTTGGGTAGATATGCTCACGGACGAGGAACAAAAGAAATCGGACAGCCTCCTGCAGAGGTGGCAAGAGGGTCGTTTGGCTTCCCAACCGGGGATCGCGACGATCGTACTGGCGATTGTCCTGGTGTTGTCTCTGTTAGCCGCTCAATTGATGGTCTATGCCCATGAGGATTATTCCCAGGCCGTCCAAAACGGAAACCACCTGATTCAACAAATTAGCGAGAAGGGCCTGAGTCATTACCTGCCCCAGCATAGGATCATCCGATACTATATCATCGAAGAACAGGGCAAACCCGTACGATTCTCGGAAACGACTATCGAACCGCATCTTCAAACCAAACCCTATTATGAAATCAATGAAACGCGTTTTAATTCCCAGGGCTGGCCCGTAGATCGCGTACGACTCATTATCGATAATCAACTTAGGTCGTATAAATATGAAACCCCCTCTTACACCTATACCAGGAATCCTCACGGCTATTACCAGGAAAAGCATCCGATTCGCATTCTTGACGAGTCCGCGCAAAATCTGATCCCCCGGCAATTGCTCGATTTCTTTTCCAGCGTCGCCGCGACGGAAAATTATGAAGAAGGAGTGATTTTAAATGTTCCGAATGATCTGGTCCTGGTCCACGGTTTGGGGTATGCTTTTAAAACCCTTTCCTTCTGGATAAAACCGGGAGGAGAAATCCCGGTGGAGATCCAAAAGGCAACGCCGAACGGGCATTCCGTTCACGTGGAGCAACTTGAGAGCCAAGACCCTTTTGGCGATACCGATGCCAAACCTGTCGTTACCCATCAGGACATCTATTATGATAGTCAACACCAACTGGTCTGGCAAAAAGACGATCCCACCGATATCATTTTTCGTTCTGTCCGCCCAGAAGAATTGCTCAAAACATTTCCGAGCGCCTCAACGATTATTCGAAAAGAGAGGAAGAATATCAAACCCAGGATGGATGATCCCGATAATGATGAACAAGAAATATAACCTATTCCTATTTTCCCTCGTTGGTATCGTTTTTACTGTTTCTACACCACGCTTGATTCCACGAGTCTCGGCGGCGAAATCCGAAACCGTATCACTCCCTCCCAGTTTACTCGACCGAACGTACGTGGATATACGCTACGGATTTTCCGTCCGCCCTCCCCATGGCGCCCAATTTTCCCGCGTCCTGACGGCTCCGGAGATCGCAGCGCAGAAGCAGACCCCAGCGGCGCTGGAGGAATCGGAACTATTGCGTCTGCCGGAAAGCAAGGAACTGGTTCGGTTTTATGAGGAATCCACTCAAACGACTTTAACGGTATCTTGGATGGTCGCGCGACAGCGAAATTTCACGATCGAGAAGATGCGGACCACCCGCGAACAACATTGGCAAACCTTCCCCACGCAGGCGACCGTGCAGCAAAGCCAAACCGATACGCACAACGCATTAGTCTCTGCCTTCGTCAGCGTAAGCTGGAAGAGCCAAACCTCAGATGCCGTTCCCCTGTTGATCCAGGAAACGATACTGCAGTGCGAACCCAGCCGGTTTTTTATGCTGGTGCTTACCCGCCCCATCCGGGACGCCTCCCAACGAGACGCGGCGGAGAAGCTCAGATCCGCCGTCGTGAAAAACTTCGAATATTTCGATAAAACCGAACAAGAACAACAGCGTCGCGTCGCCCGTCTTCGAGCCCAGCAATGGCTCGCCGGTCTGCGCTTCAACTCCATAAAAGATATCCTGGAACCACAGCAGTGGTATCGCATCCGGGACCGGAAAAACGACATTGGATTTATGCGCATCACGGAACAACTTGCCACGGTGGAGGAAAAAACCGTGATCCAAATCCATTGCGACAATTATATCTCCTCGACATCGATGGCGGAGCCTTTCCTCCAGTGGCGAGGCTACGAAAAGGGACCCGCCCAACCGGATCAAACCAATCCAAAAGTGCGGGGACCGATTCGACTTCAGGAAGAATATCAATTATGGGGCGATTTAAAGGCCGAACGGTTTCTCATCACCTGTGTCGATCCGAACCATCCGCAACCAAGGCATCACGAACAAGGCGTCTGGAAACCAGGGAATTTGACCCTAACGCAATTTAACGATCCGGCCGACGAGCAAAAACGCCTTTCGGAAACGCTCAAGGTCAACGATCAATTATTTTTACCCGGAACTCTGGATGTACTGCTACCCCGGCTGCTGCCCCGGAAACCCACAGAGGAATACCTGTTTCTGCGTTATGCTCACCGGGCCTTGCGTTTTTACGCCCTGCGTATCGTGGGACACGAAACGCTAACGGTCGCCAGGACAACCGCAGCGGAGACCGATTCGGATTCCCAAGAGCCGGTGGAAAAGGAAACGAAAATCCCCACCACGTATCAGGTCGGTCGAGTCGGGCTGGATGGGCCGATTGTGGAAAGTTGGATCGATAAAAACGGCCGCCTCATTAAACTACGCACCCAGGACGGTATTATCCTGTTCAGCAGCAACGAAGAAACCGTTCAAACGCTCTGGCCCGAACCAGTGAAGATATTGAAAACGGAACCGAATAAATAAACCAACGCACTGCAACTACATTTGAGGAATCAGGATGGCAGAAATGATTACCGATGTCGTGATTGTCGGGGCAGGTCCGGCCGGGCTGGGCGCGGCCTTGTACGCCGCCCGCGACCGTTATCAAACCATCGTGCTGGATAAATTTATCCCCGGCGGGCAGATCAACCTGACCGACCGAATCGAAAACTATCCGGGCATTGCTAAAATCAGCGGCGCCGATCTGGTGGCCAATCTCGTCCAACAGGCGGAATCCTTCGGCGCGCAAATCAAGAATAATGCCGAAGTGACCGGTCTAACCCGACGCGACGATGGGACACTGGAAGTGCGCACCGAGGAAGAGACGTATCTGGCCAAAGTCGTGATCCTCTCGCCCGGCAGCGACTACCGCCACCTCGGGGTGCCTGGGGAAGAGGAGTTTCGCCAGGCGGGAACTGGGGTAAGTTACTGCGGCACCTGCGATGCACCATTCTTTAAAGACAAAAATGTTGTAGCCGTCGGCGGCGGCAACGTCGCTGTCGAAGATACCATTCACCTGGGCAAATTCTGTAAAAAAGTCACGTTGTGTCATCGTCGCGATGAGTTCCGCGCCACTCAGGTGCTCGTGGAAGAACTGCTGGCAGAATCGAAAAAGGGCGTTATCGATATCCGTTACGATACGGTGCTCACCCGTATCAACGGGACGGATAAAGTAGAATCCGCCACCCTGGAAAACGTGAAAACCAAGCAGCGAGAAGAATTATCCTGCGACGGCGTCTTCATCTTCGTGGGGATGATCCCCAACACCGGATTTCTCCAAGGTCTCGTCGATCTCGACAACAGCGGTTTTATCAAGTGCGATCCGCTCTATCTCCGCACGAACGTTCCGGGCGTATTTGTAGCCGGCGACTGCCGCACAGGCGCAGCCATGCAGTTGGCTACCGCCGTGGGCGACGGCGTGGCGGCAGCGTTGTTCATGAAAGAATATCTCCGCGATCCCGCCTGGTGGAACCAGAATCGGACTACCGATTCCCTCAGCTTCGCTTGAGCGAACTGATTAGCGCTTATTTTTCATTTTACCTTGATAAGGTTTCGATTATCGGGCGCGGGATTTGACACGAGAACGAGAGGCAGGGGGAATCGATTCGATGGCGGCGCCGGCGGCGACAGAAACGGTTTCGGCAGGAGCGTCGAGATTCTGCTGCAGGAGGAGTTCTTCGAGGTCGCCGGCTTTGTTTTCGAGGTCCAATTGTTCCATAAACCGCATAGCGGTCTGCATCCGCTGTTGGGCAAGTTTGCGGACGGCATCAAAACGGAAACCTTCGCGGAGGCGTGCGACCCAATAATCGTAATCGATTTTACGTTTCCAACTGACGAGAGCTTCGGTGACGCCGCGGCCATGGACGACATAACGACGCAGTTCGTTGAAAATACCGGTGGCGCCCATATCCTCGAGATTGCGGGCGTCAGAGAGAACCATGGCCTCGATGAGGCGGGTATTACGGCTGCCGGACTCCATGATAATACTGCAAATGCGTTCGCGCTGGCGAGGATTCAAGAGGTCGGCGAGTTTTTCCTGAACCAGTTGCGTGGAGAAATCGCGCATGTCAGCGTCGGTCAGGTCGGCAAGGACCATGCGCGCGATGCGATCTTCCTGGTTGGCGTAGCGTGCAAAACCGGCGTCGCGGAACAGCGCCGCTACATTCAGGCAATCAAAGTCGATCTGAAAGCAACGGACCTCGTTCAGTTGAGCAATATTGCCGCAATGGCGAAGAATGCGGTAGGCCCGGTCAATCAGATAGCGATCGGGCGTGCCTTTGAATGTGGGCACGATGAGCAACTGTTCCGCAATTTCCTTAATGACGTTAAATTCAGTCATGGGGTCCTCCAGGAATCGTAAGTATTTAGTTCCATAGAAGTTAGCAGCGCTGAAATTGATATCGGCGAGAGAGGGAGAAAATCTTGAATTGACGGAGATTACGCCGCGTGAAAACGAAGCCCCATAGGCAAGAGGGGATATTTACGCAAGTAGGTTATAGAAGCAGTCTCGTTGAACGGGGCGAAAACCGAGGTTGCTGATGAGGCGGCGAAGCTGATCGAGTTGGAGTCGAAAGGTGGCTCCGGCGGCGGAGACGACGTTCTCTTCCATCATGAGCGAGCCGATGTCGTTGCAGCCGGTGAGGAGACTCAGTTGACCGATTTCAGGACCCTGGGTAACCCAGGAAGCCTGGATATTAGGTATGTTGTCGAGGAAGAGGCGGGCCAGCGCCGTCATTTTCAGTTGCGAGAAAGCGCCGGCCGGGGCTATGTCAGGGTGAGACCGAGCAAGTCGAGTGGAATCAGGCTGAAAGGGCCAACAGGTAAAGGCGGTAAAACGGCCGAGTTGGGGATCGTTTTCACGATGGGCCAAGGATTCATCCTGAAGACATCGGATACGGTCGAGGTGCTCGATTCGTTCGGGGATCGTTTCCAGGTGGCCGAACATCATGGTGGCGGTGGTGCACATACCGAGTTGGTGGGCCTGACGCATAACCTCGAGCCATTGGTCGGTGGAACACTTGGCGGGAGAAACCATTTTACGGACGCGGTCCACGAGGATTTCGGCGCCGCCGCCGGGGATGGTATCGAGGCCGGCCCGACGGAGACGATCTATTACCTGAGGAAGGGGGATTTCAAATTTTTCCGCGAGAAAATTGATCTCAGGGGGGCTAAAGGCATGAATGTGCAGATCGTC
>CAZNQT010000351.1:0-5623 GCA_964574885.1 uncultured Pirellulales bacterium | reverse complement strand
ATACTTACAAATTTTTTCTTAAACACGAAACTCGGTTACTGGAAACGGCACTAGGCAAGATCATTTGCCTCGGTCCTTATCCGGATTGCGATAGCTGGTTTCTATTTTCGTAGATTTTCATAATGGCGTTATATATGTCATCCATATCGCTTTTAGAAGCCAATAACATACTTCCCGAAAAGCCGGCTACTTCTTCACAAAGCCGATCGCATTGAGGACATTGGTTTTGTTCGAAATATTGCTTCAGTCTTTTTTGAGAATATATCTTCTTACACGTCTCGGAATTTAGAGTGTCTTCGATAATTCCTTCTTTATGGATCGGTCTTCCTTCGATCACTCCCAAGCCCCAGGAACAAGGAATCCCTTCCGCCTTAAGAGCGGAAAGAAATTTTTGTCGCGGCAAGCCGTTGAAAAATTCTTTTTTATATCGAAAGCCATACGTATTGTACGCGGTGCGGGTCGTATCTTCGTAGTCTTTTCGTGGAATAATGCCGGGAATTTGTTTCAGTTTGGCGGTCAAATAGTCGGCATTTTCCTCTTTCCGGGCCGTGTGCTGCTCCACAAGATTCATCTGGGAATCCAGCAAGGCCGCATTAATAGTGGAGGTTCGGTATTTCGTACCTAAAATCGGATGACCGCCTCGACTTCGCGACATATATTTCCCATGCGGTCTGCCAAAATTATGGAACGAGTAACACAGGTCCATAATTTTTTCATCCTCCCCCAGTATGGCTCCGCCTTCACCGCAGGTAAGACCTTTACTGGTCTGGAAGCTAATGCAACCCAGGTCGCTCCAGTTGCCGACTTTTTTCTTTTTCCATTCCGCCATAACCGCCTGGCAAGCATCTTCGATCACTTTCAAATTGTGCTTGCGGGCGACGGCGTTGATTTTATCCATGTGGGCGACTCCCCCCGTAATATGGACCGGCATGATCGCCTTGGTGTTGCGGGTGATTTTTGCTTCCATTTTATCCGGATCAATCTGGAAGGTATCCGGGTCAATATCCACAAACACGGGTAGAGCATCTTCGAGGAGGATGGCTTCCACGGTAGCGACGAAGGTGTAAGGCGTAACCAACACTTCATCCCCGGCGCCAATCCCCAGTACGTGAACCGAAGTATTCAGGGACTGGGTACCGGAGCCTGTCAGCAGGCAATGTTTTGCTCCCATCATATCTCCGAAACGTTTTTCCACCTTATCCACCAGCTTACCCCGCGACCAATGACCGCTACGCAAGGCAGAGAGCACAGCTTGTTCGTCATTTTGATTTATCATAGGCCAGGAAGGGAAATGAGTAGTTCTTATCGGCTGACCGCCCAAGATAGCCAATTTACCTGCCTTACGACTTAGAACCTGCGACCTACCGAACGCACCTGAAGTTGCGGCGGCAAAAGTACTTATAGACGCGGTAGTTAAAAACTCTCTTCTATTCATGATAGATCCCTTTCTAAATTCAGTTACAGTTGTAGCTACTAATTTTGAATTTTATTTTTTCGGGAACAGCATTTTATCATATCACTCCCGATCACCGAATACATAATTGCACTGGACTGTCCATATATCCCCACAATATTGATTAATAATTAATATTGCAATATGTAAAAAATTCTATTATACAGCAATAATATAGTTTAGAAATAAGGAATAAATATGAGACCACCCGCAAAAATTAAAGATTGGCTGAACTCAGCAGAAATGCTTGAATGGATTCGTAAATCCCATTCAGAAACCACCTTTCAGCGTCGTATGGCCATCTGGCTTACCTTTGCTGGCAGGATTCACGCCCATAAAGTGGCATCAATGCTGGACGTATCAACACAATCGGTATGGCAGTGGATTAAATCTTATAATTCCTTTGGCACCAATGGTTTAGAAACGAAAAAGAGAGGTGGCAGAAAATGGTCCTACCTTGATATTGTGCAAGAGAAAGAAATTTTGGACAATTTGATTGACCAATATGAAAATTTAGGGATTCCCAGGGTAGGTACAATAAAAGAAGCCGTAGAAAGTAAATTAGGAAGAAAAGTATCTACATCTTATATTTATAAGTTGTTAAAACGCCATAAATGGCCCTATATTTATGCCCTTGGCAAAGATACTTTTACCAAATACTCCCAGCCGTGGAAGAGGAAGAGATAAGCCCCTCTATTATATATACTATATTATTGACGTACAATTTTATATTTTTACTTGACCATGAGTGAAAATACCTATCTATTGTCTCTCTGAGAGTTACTTAATTATTATCCATTAGTCAGGGGCATTATGAGAATAATTGACCAGTATTTAGAGAAAGTCAAAGATCGGTGTCTCGTAGTGGTTCTTCCCGAAGGAGAAGATATACGAGTCGTGCAAGCGGCACGCATAATCAAGGACAGGAGTATCGCCGAACCCGTCCTGCTCGGTAAAAACGAGGATATAGACAAAGCAAAGGAACAGGCAGGAGTGGATCTGGAGGGAATCGAGTGTATAAATCCCAAACAAGGCGTTCAATTGGAGGCCTATATAGAAAAATACCGGTCGGGCCGTGAGGAAATGGCCGAGGGCGTAGCTCGTCGTTTAGTAAGCCGTCCCCTGTTCTATGGGGGGATGATGGTAGCGAACGGAAGCGCCGATGCCATGGTGGGCGGAGTAGCACACGCCACAGCATCTCTGATCCAGGCGAGCGTTTTAACCATCGGGCTACGGCCAGGAATCACAACGGTTTCCAGTTATTTTCTAATGGTCATACCAAAGTTTCAGAATGAAATTGACAAACCGTTCATTTATGCAGATTGTGCAGTAAATATCGATCCCACGGCAGAGGAACTGGCGGACATAGCGTTGGCGTCAGCGGCCAGTGCAGCAAAGTTATTGAAAGAGGAAGTTCGCGTAGCGTTGTTAAGCTATGCGACGCGGGGCAGCGCGACGGGCAGCAGTGTGGACAAAGTAAAAGCTGCTCTCAAGATAGCGCAAGAACGAAATCCGAATCTGGCGCTTGATGGTGAATTTCAGGCCGATACCGCCATCATTCCTCAGGTGGCGGTCAAGAAAGTCAAGGACGAGAGCAAGGTGGCGGGAAAAGCCAACGTATTGATCTTTCCAGATTTAGACGCCGGTAATATAAGTTACAAGCTGACGCAATATATGGGGGGCGCACAGGCCATCGGCCCGTTTTTACAGGGCTTCGCCAAACCAGTCACGGATCTTTCTCGAGGCGCGAGCGTGGAGGATATCATCGCGGCAGCGGTCATCACCTTAGCCCAAGTATAAAAGGAATAATATAAAAGGAAGTCGAACAGAAAATGAAAGTTCTCGTGATCAATGCCGGCAGTTCTTCGATCAAGTACCAATTGTATCAGATGCCCGAATCGGAGATATTGGCCAAGGGGATGGTGGAGCGAATCGGAGATAACGCTTCTCAACTGTCACACCGTTATAGAGGTAAAACTCATAGCCAAGCACACCCGGTCCCCGATCACGAAGCCGGTATGGAGTTGATCCTGGAAACCCTGGTGGATACAAAAATCGGCGTGATAAAATCGATCGAGGAAATCGAAGCCGTTGGCCATCGTGTGGTGCATGGAGGTGAAGAATTTACCGGCTCGGTGATCATCACGGAAGCCGTGATTCGCTCTATAGAGAAATTTTCCGACCTAGCTCCGTTACACAATCCGCCGAATCTGACGGGGATTCGCGCCGCCCAGGGTAAACTCCCACAAAGCGTGCAGGTGGCCTGTTTCGATACGGCGTTTCATAGTACGATTCCGGAAGTAGCGTACACGTATGCGTTACCTTATAAGATGTACGAAAAATTTCGAATCCGACGTTATGGATTTCACGGGACCTCGCATCGGTACGTGGCACGGCGGGCAGCGGCGATGCTGGACGTGGGCAAATACGACTTCGACGGGATAACCTGCCATTTGGGCAATGGCTGTTCGATAACAGCGATTCGCCATGGTAAAAGCATTGATACGTCGATGGGATTAACGCCATTGGAAGGCCTGGTAATGGGAACGCGTAGCGGGGATTTCGACCCGGCGATTTTGTTTTATCTGGCGGAAAAAGGATATGATTTTGACACCCTTAAGGCCCTGTGCAACACTCAAAGCGGAATGTTGGGGATTTCGGGATATTCCAACGATATGCGTACCCTTTTAAGCGCGGCCTCCGAGGGGAATGCCCGTGCCAAATTAGCCATTGAGGTGTTCTGCTATCGGGTTCGAAAATATATCGGCGCCTACGCCGCCGTTTTAGATCGGTTAGACGCATTGGTGTTTACCGGCGGCATCGGTGAGAATGCGGCAACGGTCCGTGAACAAATCTGTCAAGGGATGACTACTCTGGGAATCCGGATCGATCCGAAAAAGAATCAGAAGATCGCCGGTCGGGAAACGGATATCAGTGATGCAGAAAGTACCGTCAAGATTCTGGTGATACCGACGAACGAAGAATTAGCCATTGCCGGCGACACGTATAAATTGGCCTACAAGAGCTCAACACAAGAAGATTCAAAAGACCCCCCTCATCTCAGTGAGCAAATGTTTTTTCCGAAAAAAACTTTAACCCCGAACCAGTGAAATTATGCAAGAACCTTTTACTTACCGCAAGCTAACGGCAGAAGAAATTCAAGTACTGGAATCGCAAGGATGTTCCGCCCTCGACTGGAGCCGAGTGGAAGTGGAAAACGGATTCCGTCCGGTCCGAGTGCGCAATACACATTTTGCCGGTACGGTTCAGATCGGCCGTCATAGCGGCGTACTGCCTAATGCTTCAAAGACGGAAAAAATCAGCGGTATTTTCAACGCTTATCTTTCCAACTGCACCCTTGGCCGAGATGTTCGGATTGCCAATGTAGGCGTTCATATCGCCAACTATGACATCGGGGATATGGTAGCGATCGAAGACGTCGGACGGCTGGAGAGTACCGACAATGCCGAGTTTGGCAACGGCGTGGATATCAATGTGTTGAATGAAGGCGGCGGAAGAGAAGTCATCCTATTTAACGCATTGAACGCTCAACTGGCCTACCTGCTTTGTCTGCACCGGTATCGACCAAAAATGATCGAAAAGCTGCAAGCCCTGATTCGAAGATACACAGATCAAGTACAAAACGACCGAGGTCAAATACAGAGAGGCGCTTCCATCCGCTCCACAAAAGAAATCATTGATGTTCGCATAGGCGAGGGGGCCCGAATCGACGGCGCAACCGTATTAGAAAATGGCACCATTTTAAGCAGCGTGGAAGCGCCGACGACGGTCGGCAAGGACGTAATCGCCCGGGAATTTATCCTCGCGGAAAGTAGCCGCGTAGCCGACGGCGTCATCCTGGAAAAAACCTACGTCGGCCAGGGTTGTCAAATCGGCAAACAGTTTTCCGCAGAAAACTGTTTATTTTTCGCCAACTGCGAAGCGTTCCACGGAGAGGCTTGTTCGGTGTTTGCGGGTCCCTATACGGTAACTCATCACAAGTCCACTCTGTTGATCGCAGGGATTTTCAGTTTTTACAATGCAGGCAGCGGCACCAACCAGTCGAATCACATGTACAAGCTAGGTCCGGTCCATGAAGGTCGTTTAGCGCGCGGCTGCAAAACCGGCTCCTTCTCTTATATGATGTGGCCTTGCTGCGGGGGGCCTTTA
>CAZNQT010000350.1:0-5646 GCA_964574885.1 uncultured Pirellulales bacterium | reverse complement strand
ATCACGCGGTAAATATCGCGGAAGACGTTATCTATATGGTAAAAGGGGAGGACATCCGGCACCTGGATGAGATTGAGGAACCCCATTCGGACGAAGATAATTCATGAAAAAGAAACGACTGATCTGGCATATTTATCCATCATACGTGCTGCTTTCGGCCTTGGCCATGATTGCGGTGGCCGTCTCTGCTTCCCGGATTGCCCACCACTTTCACTATAAACGGACGGAACATGAACTGACGAATGCCACGTTTTTAATCATGGGGCAATTAAAAACTCGTCCGTCTTTGGATCAGACATCCGAGATTGACGATATGTGTCAATCCCTGGCACGTAAAACAGGATATCGCGTTACGGTGATCCTTCCTTCAGGAGTCGTGGCGGGGGATTCCGAAAAGGATCCGACGACGATGGACAATCATGGAAACCGTGAGGAAATTCTGGAGGCGAAAGAAAAGGGCGTCGGGCACTCCAAACGCTACAGCGACACCCTGAAAGAAGAGATGTTATACGTGGCGATGCCTTTGACGATTGACGGCGAACTCAAAGGATATGTCCGCACCTCTCTTTCGCTGGCCACCATTAACGAAGCCCTGATCCAATTGTGGTGGAAGTTATTCTGGGCCGGTTTGTTCATTGCCTGTATCGCCGTGGTGGCCGCGGCATTAATATCGCGCAGGATCACCCGTCCCCTGGAACGAATTCGGTTGTCGGGAGAATCGTTCGGCAAGGGAGGTCAATATGAGAAACTGCCGTCCTCGGGTATCAGTGAAGTGGACGTTCTGACGAATACGTTGAACATCATGGCCGACCAATTGGATGCGCGTATCCATACCATCAAACAACAGCATGATGAGCAATCGGCGTTACTATCCTGTATGGTGGAAAGCGTTCTGGCCGTGGACGCGGAAAAGAACCTCCTCCGGATGAACCAATCTGCAGAAAAACTCTTTCAGGTGGATGCCGCTTCCTCCTTAGGGAAAAACATTATGGAGGTAATACGAAACGTAGATCTGCTGGAGTTGGCAACTAGTTCTCTTACGTGTTCGGATCCTCAAGAGAGGGAAATCTACTTGTCGGGCGCCGAAAGATATTTACTGGGGACAGGCAGTGCCTTGCATGGACCGGAAGGGCAACGCATTGGCGCCGTGATCGTCGTAAACGACATTACCCGTCTGCGGAAAATGGAGAGGATGCGGCGCGATTTTATTGCCGACGTCTCCCACGAACTGAATACGCCGATAACCGCCATTCTGGGATTTATGGACACGCTGTGCGAGGGCGCCGTGGAAAATACGGCCGATCGGGAACGGTTTCTGGAAATTATCCACAAGCATTCCCACCGCCTGAAAGCCATTGTGGCCGATCTTCTGGCTCTATCCGGGATAGAGGAGAGTGCCGAAAAAAGAGAGATCGAATTTACTCCCGGTCACATCCGCACGGCGATTCAAAACGCCGTCCAGGCCTGTCAAACCGAGGCGACGGAAAAAAATATTGCACTGGAGATATATTGTCCGGAAACTCTCAAGGCAAATATTAACCTGTCCTTATTGCAACAAGCGATAATCAATCTCGTTCATAATGCCGTCAAATTCAGCGAGCCGGACACCCAAGTTGAAATTACCGGTAAAGAATCCGACACCGAGATAGCCATTCAGGTACGAGATCAGGGACCGGGCATCGCGGCAAAGCATCTCTCGCGATTGTTCGAGCGATTTTACCGCGTGGATGACAGTCGCAGCCGTAATCTCGGCGGCACCGGCCTGGGATTAGCCATCGTCAAACATATCGTGCTGGCCCATAGCGGCCGAGTCGCCGTGGAAAGCGAAGAAAATAAAGGAAGCACGTTTTCGATTTTCCTCCCAAAAATCTGAGACCTTCTATAAACTCCCTTTTACCATTGCATAATGGAACACCACAGCGCCAGGCTTGTTTTGGATATCAACAGTAAGCCCTTCCTTGAGCAGTTCCCGGCCGGACATCGTTGATGATTTTTCTTTGTCCAAATCGGCAATTCGATACTGCCTGTTGGGATCCACTCCGCCTAGCTTCAGCACGCGAGTGGTTTCTTCGCTCTTGCTTCGTCGAAACACCTGCACGACGCCTTCATTCCGCTCCGGGAGATGAAATTGCCAGGCGATCCAGTTCTCTTCTTCCAGGCTATAGGGCGTCAGAGGATAAAAATCGCCGTAGAAGCAATCCACAATGCTCCGCCATTGCTCGGTGAGTTTACGCAGGAGCGCATAGTCCAGGTCCTTGCGGCGCATATCATAGCACAAAACCGTGCCGAGACTATATCCGCTGCGAATCGTATAGGGATCCACCCGATCCACGGGTATGGTGTTGGAACCGAAGTACGGAATCCATTGCAAGAGACTTTGATGAAAGGCCTGTTTAACAGCCAAGTGTGCATAATTGTAATCGGTCGGGTGGAGCGCCATGGCCCGGCGCATGGTTTCCAGGTCGTTGCGACGTCCGCCCGAGGCACAACTATCAATAATCAATTGGGGATGGCGTTTCCTGAGTTCATCCCAGTAGGCCAGGTATCCCTGAACGTGAAAGTTTTCCGTAATCCCCTGCCGGTCCGGGGCGTCGTTTCCTCGCCAACAACCCAGCGGGCTCATATTGAAATCCTGCCGATAGAGGTTAATGCCCTGGCTGGTGAGTTGCCTGTCCACGTGGTTGACAAGCCAGCGCCAGGCTTGAGGATTGCCCAGGTTCAACAGCGGGCCGATACGCCATTCCGGATGGTTTTGACTCAACCAGCCGCCTCCGACGCGTTCGGGCTCGAACCAGACCAGGGTCTTGACGCCCTTGGCCAGGGCATAATCGGAGATGGCTCTCAAACCGTTCGGGAAACGAGTAGTGTCAGGTTCCCAGGTTCCCGTTTGGGGCCATTGGCCGTTGCAGGGATACCAGCCGGCATCCATCCACCAGAAATCGATGTTAATCTGTTCCTCAGTGTAGCGGTTGATAAAGTACTTCTGGTTCTCCTCGTTGGCGTTGATCATCTCGTTGAACTCCAAGGAGGTGTTGCCGAAAAGTATGGGAGGCGGCAGTTTGCCGTCGGCGGTACGCGGTACGTTGTGCGCCCACATCCAGCGCCGCCAGAGGTTCTGTGCGCGGACGGGATCATTACCCTTCCAGAAAAGGATCGCGATAAGGGGCGATCGGATTTCTTCGCCCGGCTGGAGGATAAGGTGCGTTAGTTCTTGTCCCGCAGTTAGGCGCAGGATGCGATTTTCATCTCGTGTGAAGGAGGAAGCCCACTGGCCCGGCCACCCGATGGCCAATAAGATGCCGCCGCCGGGCTGCTGCAGTTTGTAATAGGGAAAGGCGCCGTTGGTTCCCCGTCCATCGGCGGGTGCAAAATGACGTTGCATGTTTGGGGAAAGCGTCTCGGGCAGCGGTTGATATAGATTTGGCGCACCGGTATCTCCTCTCATGGCGTGGAGGATGAACTCTCCTTTGTCAGAACGTTCCAGTGTTGTACCAAGTGCCTGAATATTCCGGAGTAAGGGGGTGGGATTCGATCCCACATTCTTAAAGTAGAGGGTCCATTCAATGGCCGGAAAGTCGGCGTAATCCACAGCCACATAGCGTATCTCCAGGGTTTGCGCCGGGTCCTTCCAGGTAAGGGTGTAACGGATTCGGTTAGCATCAAGCCGTTTCTTTTCCAACCGTCGGGTCCAGGAGCGAAGAATAACGTCTGAGGGAGTGTCGTCATACAAGAATGCAAAGGGAAGGCTGCCGGATCGGATGATGGGCGCAAGTTTCACCGGGTACCGTTTGTCCCGCAGCTTCATGTCGCCCAGCCATAATTCCCGACCGTTTTCTAGAATGACCTTGGCATCGGCCCAGTCCGACTGGTCCCAGCCAATCCCATCGCCCGCATCGCTGATGTCGAGGACGAACGAAGCGGCGCCGTGGAGGTCCACATCGACCTGCTGCGGCGGGGTATTCACCCTCATGATGTCGGACTTGAAGGCCACTTGATTTTTAACCGTGACCGAAAATACGACGCTGCCCCGACCGCGGAGGGTGTCGTCGTTATGGTCCAGACCGACCTCGGCGGTGAAGCGTCTGCCCGGACCGGGCAGAGTCACCAGGACCTTGCTGACGGCGTGACAATAGAGACCCCGCGCATAGGTTTTGTTTCCTATCTTCAAGGGACGGTTGTCCCGGTGGTTCTGGATGACGGGATCGTTGTTGGCATACACATCCAGCCCCGGTTGGGGTTCCTGGGAATCCGGTGGTTTTCGATACTCCAAATCCGTGAACGAAGGTTCCAGGAGATGCGTCCGGACCCATTGGTCTTTGACTTGCTTCTCCGCCGCCGTCGGCAAGTTCCGATCAACGGCCTGGATCTGGGATATGACGGAAAACATCGTTACAAAAATGGCAACGGATCTCATATAGGCTCCTTTATCATATAATCAATCGTACTTGTTTTATTTACGTAGTTATCATATTATATAGAGTAGAAAAATTTTACAAATACCTTTATCGAATAGAAAAATGTATTATGATCCAAAATTCATTTAAAGTTGCTTTAATCCTGCTATTTGGTTTGGCAGCAACAACTCAAGCGCAACGCCAAATGGAAAACCTCACGCGCGGGATTGTCGCCGTTAAACAGCCCGACGGGAACGTCTATGTCGGATGGCGACTCTTCGGAACGGATCCCGATACCATTACCTTCAATCTCTACCGTGTCATGGATGGTTCCGCACCGGTCAAGGTTAATGAAAAGCCGATCGCAGATTCTACCAATTATCTCGATCGCGGCACCGATACGAGTCAGCCCCTTCAGTACTTTGTGCGGCCCGTATGGAACGGAAAGGAATTGGCGCCCACCAAAGCGGTTCATGCCTGGGACAAGAATTACCTGGAAATTCCGATCGAATCCATATCCAGATACCGACCCGGCGATGCCTCGATTGCCGATCTGGACGGAGACGGCGAGTACGAGATCGTTCTGCACCAGATATCGGGCGCTAAAGATAATTCATTTGCGGGTATTACTGGTACTCCCGTCCTTGACGCGTATGAAATGGACGGAACGCACCTTTGGCGCATCAATCTGGGAATCAATATTCGCGAAGGCGAGCACTACACCCAATTCATGGTCTATGACCTGGACGGCGACGGCAGGGCGGAGATGGCCTGCAAAACCGCCGACGGCACAACCGACGGGAAGGGGCAGATTATTGGCGATAAAGATAAGGATTGGCGCACGCTCAAGGAGGGGGACCGCACTTACGGTCGAATCCTCAACGGGCCTGAGTATTTTACTATTTTCGACGGCCGGACCGGCGCGGCCTTGAAAACCGTTGATTATATCCCCAGCCGCGATCCGATTGACGGTTGGGGCGGAATCGGCGGCAATGGCGGCAATGACAACTACGGTAATCGCTGCGACCGATTTCTGGCCTGCGTTGCCTATCTGGACGGTGAACGACCGAGCGTGGTTATGTGTCGCGGCGTGTATGGTCGGATTGTCATGGCCGCCTGGGACTGGCGCGACGGCGAATTAACCAGTCGATGGGTGTTTGATTCCGGCATCAGTTATCCTCCCTTCGCGGATGCCTCGCCCTACTCGGGTATGGGCGGGCATTCGCTTTCCGTTGCCGACGTGGACGGCGAC
>CAZNQT010000349.1:0-5663 GCA_964574885.1 uncultured Pirellulales bacterium | reverse complement strand
CCTCTCAGGCGACGCCGCTAGGAACGGTGTTTTCGTATCAAGGACGGCTGACGGAGCAAGGCAATTCGGCCTCGGCAAGCTATGATTTTAAGTTCAGCTTATATGATGCACTCAACAACGGCAATCAAGTCGGTTCCATGCTCACTAAAACCGAAATCGAAGTGAACGACGGCTATTTCACCGTTGATTTGGATTTCGGTAGTGTGTTTCAAGGCGACGCCGCGTGGTTGGAGATTGAGGTCTCGCCTGCCGGTACGGGCAGCTATACGACATTGAGTCCACGGCAGGAACTGACTGCAACGCCCTACGCCCAGCACATGCGCGGTGTTCTAATCGATGATAGTAATACCTTCGTGGGCGACTCGGCAGGACAAGAGAATACACAAGGAAATTACAATACGTTCCTGGGATATACCGCCGGGCATGAAAACATCTCGGGAAACTCCAATGTCTTCCTGGGAAGCTATGCCGGTTATTTCAACACCACCGGCCAGGGTAACGCCTTTCTCGGTCATGGCGCCGGGTATAAAAATACCACCGGGTATGCTAATGGTTTCCTGGGATATGAAACCGGTTATGAAAATACGACCGGCAGTCAAAACTTGTTTCTGGGATTCAGGACCGGGTATCATAATACCACGGGCAAACAGAACACCTTCGTGGGAACCACTACTGGATACCGAAATACTACCGGCCTCTATAACACCTTTCTGGGCGATGGTACGGGATATAATAACACGATAGGGAGTTTCAATACCTTTCTGGGTCGGCACGCTGGAATGAATAACCAGACCGGCAATGGGAATGTTTTCGTGGGATACCAGGCCGGATATTACGAAACCGGTTCCAACAAGTTGTATATTGCCAATGGGCCGGAGGAACCCAATACGTTGATTTACGGTGATTTTGTCAGCGGTCGAGTGGGAATTGGCACCCTGAGTCCGGACGCCGAACTGCACGTGGCCGGCGATGTCCGTCTCAGTAAAAACGGTGGCGCCTTGATCTTGAATACCCCCACCCATAATCATAACAACCGTTTTGCCATCCGCTTCGATAATAACTACCTCGCTCCGATTTTAGGCGATGACGCCCAAGATCAATATTTTTCGTTCATGACCGATTTTGTCAAAGCCAGAGCTTATAGCGCCCATGTGCGCGTCCATGGCCAGGCCGCCGATAGCTGGGGAACCTACCTCGAAATGACCCACGACGGTTCGGACGGCAAGATCGTTACCGATCGGGGCGATATTGTCTTGGAACCGGAAAATAACGTCGGCATCGGGACCGACGCTCCTAAAGAAAAGCTCGAAGTCGCCGGAAATGCCCATATTGAAGGCAACCTCACCTGGCAGGCCAAAACCAGCTATGTCTCCGTACCGGCCTCCGCCTTTCAGCCGGAGGAAGATGGGTACGACTATGAACTTACCAGCGCAGGATTAAAAAATCTGAGCAGTAGCAGTCAATACTATCGTGCTCCGCTGCAACTGCCCCATGGCGCCAGGCTGATCACCATAACGTTTGGGTGGTACGATGTCTCCACGAGTCATGACGCCTATGTACAACTATGGCGCAAGGAAAACTTCTCAAGTGGATATTCGGAGGGATTTGTCTATAGCACCGGCAGTGCCGGACATTCACAGAGTAGTCTCGATCTGTCCGGCGATAATCTGGTGGTGGACAATTCCCAGAACATGTATGACGTACGGTGCTATTTACCTAATTCCGATTTCATGTTGAAAGGCGTCATCATCGAATATACCTTCACCGAAGCCTACTGATGATTAGAAAAATATGGTTTCACAATTGAGGGATATATCGATTAACTTCGCGAAGCGAAACTTTTTATAAAACGGTCCACCGGCTAGAAAAAAGAGCGGCTTCTCTTGTGAAACCGCTCTCGTCGAAAGATCGACTCGAAAAACTCTTCAAAGGGTACGTGTGAATTCCGAGTACATGTGGCACACCCGCCCTCGGGTGTGCATTACTCAATCTACCGCCACAGACCTTACTGTTCGCCCGTGTAAAGCGCCTGGATTTCCTCTTCGCTCAGAGCATAGTTATAGAGTCGCACCTCATCCACCAGCCCGTTCCAGTTACGGCCTTCTTCCTGGGAGTTCGCTCCGATATACACCGGATCATCCGTAATATGAATTTTCCTCGGCGCGGTGACCAGCGTTGCTGCTGCATCTAACTGTCCATCGATATAGAGCGACAGCTTATTCCCATCGAACGTACCCACCACGTGATGCCACTGACCGTCGTTCACGTTCTTCTTGCCATGTACCCATTCCGGCCACACCCCCGTACAGGCGAAGTGTAGATTATTTTCCTCTCCTCGCGACAACCGCCAGGATAAATCTCCCTTGGTAACCAGCGCCTGCCATTCTTTATCGAAGGCGTTGACCTTGATCCAGCAAGCTATGGAAATCTGATTGCTGAGATTGAATTCCGGCCGAGCGCCCAGATCGACGAAATCATCTTTCCCGTCAAACTGTATTGCCTGCCCGACTTTACCGGCTACTGCTTCCGGCTCGCCGAAAACCACACCTGTTAGAATCCCATCGTTGCCTTCCAGGGTTTTCCCGTCGCGAATTTCATCCAGGGGCCAATGACCTACCAAAGCGCCGGTATGAAAACTCCATACTTCACCCGGCGTATCCGTACCATCCGATCCAACGCTATCGACGCGCCAATAATAAATGACGCCTCTCACTAAGGCAGGAGCCTCAACCGTTGGATTCGCGCTCGCACAGCAGGTATTGGCGCCACTATCGTTTTTCACGGTTGACAGCAATGTCAGATTATTTAGATCGGCGCCGAAATAAACCCGGCTTTCGACCGCGTTCTTTCCTATCTGCCAGCGTAGTTGAACTCCCTCCAGAGCCGTCCCGATCGTATCGTTCGCGGGTTGAGGTTTCACCGCCTGAGTATTCGTATTCAAATGAGTTGCTTCCAAGGTTTTCAACTGTTCCGCCGATACCGTAGTGACCTGTAAATCGCCGAATACGACACGATATTGATCGTCTTCCAGCTTCCAGCGCACCAGCACGGCATCGGAATTCTCCTGGGTTACTATTTTTCCGTAATATTGGGGATCCTTTTTATCATTCCTCAGTTTGTCGAAAAACATACAGCTTCCCTGGATCGCCAGGATTTTCTCGATTTCCACCCGTGTCGGTTCCGTGTTCATAGCCACGCCGTTCAGACGCCTATGTATGATAAACGCTACCTGGATCTCCGCACTCGACGTCATCAAATCCAGACTGCTCGGATAGCGACCCCCGCTTAGCTCCGCAAAACCCCGCAGACCTTTGATCAGCGTCTGCTCCGTATCCGACAAATCCACATGCGCCATTAACTCATAATCGTCCGGAATAGTAGGCGTAAAGTCCGCTGCCGTTAAAGAGGCATCCCATTGAAAATCATCCATGACCAACTGGATATCCAGTTTCCCGCCGGAAGAGGTTCCTTCCATTTCAATGAGTACCGGCAGTTCCGTTTCCACATTCACCCATAAACGTCCACGGCCTTCTTCAAATAACGTCTTGCCGAATCCCGGATCGGTGGTTTCGATCCCTTCGCATTCGACGCCGTTAATCGTCTTCCGACCGATCTCTTTATAAGTGTATTTACTGAATTCTTCCGTGAGTTTACGGGGATCGTTTTTTTCCCGCATATCTTTGAGTTGGGCTTCCGTCAAGACCGCCCGCACATATTTTTTCTGGCTCGGAAGGATTTCGCAGCTCTGTTGGCTGTCTCTTCCTATATACAACTGCGTGAATAACTTGCCTTTCAGATACGAATCCCGACGGATACCGAACTCCGTTGAACGATACATTACAAATTCGATTTCCTGCGGTTCCTGTCCCACAGGCGTAACGGTCATTTTAACTCGATTGACATAGTTGGTGACTTGGGCGACTTTTTGAAATACTTCTCCCCAGGCCACGCCGGGATTATCCGTAGTGGAGTGGAAGAGAAAAGCATAAAGCCCTATGATGCCGACGATGGCGATCATCGCCGCCGCTGCGAATTGGGTGATTCGATTACTCATCATGGTTCTCCAGATGGAAGGTTTCGGTTGCTCTGTTTCCACGTTGAGTTTTTCGAGTACTCGATCTTCCAGTCGCGCGACCATAATATCTGCCGATTGAACGTACTCCGATAGCAATTGACCGTCGTGTTCCAACGCCTCTCGATATGCCTGACAGGCCGGACAGGTCTCCAGATGTTCTTCGATGGCGCGGATTTCTTCGGCCGACAGAAGTCCGTTCATCGATTCCGTGATCTGATCTTGAATTTTGGAACACTCATTAGTCATGTCTCACCTCGCTGCTCGCCAGGATCGAACGCAATTGCTTGCGGGCCCGGCTCAATCGCGTACAGACGATGCTCTCACTCAGATCCAGGGTCTGGGCCACGCTCTGGGCGCTTTGCCCGTTGAAGTAGTACAGCATGAGCGGCACGCGGTACTGCTCCGGCAATCGCCCCAGGGCCGCTTGCAGATCGGGAGCTTCCTGGGACGACGCCAGAGATTGCTCGATGTCTTCCTTCTCGGCCAGCACTGTTCGCTCTCGCTGCCGCTTACGAATGATATCCACACAGGTGTTGCGGGCGATCGTGGCGATCCAGGAGGCGAATTTTTGACCGCTACGTAAATGGGAAATCATCGTAAATCCTTTCAAAAGCGTATCTTGTGCGGCATCTTCCGCCGCGTGCTCCTCCCCCAGCAGTCCCAGGCACACCGCAAATACCCGCTTACTGTAACGCCGTACCAACTCCGTATAGGCCTGACGATGCCCACTGCAACTGGCTCTGACTAATTGATCGTCTGTCTGCGCTTCCAATTGGACCTCCCGATCTGTCCGGGTTCTATTATAAAGACTCCTCCCGATTGTCCAACCTGTCAAAAAAATCAAATGGATCTTCGATGATTAATAGTTAGCCCCCGGTTTTACCGGGGATTTTCATGGGCGAATAACAAGATACCTTGATTCTCACCATCTCAAAACTCCCCCTCTGCCAAGAGTGGGATTTTTTCGACCCGGACGGGTGGCAGCCACCGAGTCTGCGAGGTGGATGGCGATTGTGGCACAGCCGCCCTCGGCTGTGTTGGATGGCGGTCACCAACGTCAGTAGGGTATGCTGTGCATACCGTTTTATCCGTAGGGGCGACCCCACGTGGTCTCCCGACGACGGGTGGCAGCCTCAAGCGAGTCTGCGAGCTTGGGGCTGGTCGATAACCGCAAACCATATTCACTATGGACTGTAAACTCCAACTCACAACTATCCACTCGTTTCCCATTGCTCATTGTATATTTTTCATTTTATATTGTCTTCGGGTGGCAGCCTTGTAGGATGGGCTCTTAGCCCATGCGGTTTCTGCGAGGTGGATGGCGAATGTGGCACAGCCGCCCTCGGCTGTGTTGGATGGTGACTACCAACATTAGTAGGGTATGCTGTGCATACCGTTTTATCCGTAGGGGCGACCCCACGTGGTCGCCCGACGACAGGTGGCAGCCTCAAGCGAGTCTGCGAGCTTGGGGCTGGTCTTAAATTATGACCTTCGTCAGCGCCCTTCGCTGTTTTCTGTTTTGAGCTTTTGGAATTTTGTATATTTGAATTTGTTTCGGATTTAGGATCGAACGATTAGCCCCCGGACC
>CAZNQT010000348.1:0-5663 GCA_964574885.1 uncultured Pirellulales bacterium | reverse complement strand
TTTCTGACAACTTCAGGGGAATTACCCATGAGTTCGGATATTTTATAAAGGGATATTCCACGCTTGGCTAATTGAGAGCCAAAGGTATGGCGAAAGTCCAAGCACGTCCAGTTAAGTTTATTAGCAACGTTGATAATGGAAAGCTTATGGCTGAATGTGTCTGGATGCCATCTTTTTCCAGTTGCTGATGGAAAATACCATAACTGTTCTTTGTCGGTTTTGTATTGCTGAAGGATTTTGAATAATGAATTACTGATCGGCACCGCACGGTTCTTCTTTGTTTTCGGTTGCCAATATTCACCATTAACGGTCTTAGCTCTGACTGATATTAATTTACGTTTCAAATCAATATCATCACAGGTCAACCACACAACTTCTTCCCGTCTCAATCCCGCAAAGATGCATATAGCAACCATTGCCTTTAATTGGGGGTGTTTTTTAATTGCTTTCATCTGCTTGGTTATGTCAGGTTTTTCAAGATACCTGATAACTGATGCTTTTTGCGACGGCCTTTCAATAGCTTTAACTGGATTTGTGTAACGAGGATCGTCCGAATAGCGGTAATTATAATGTTTTGCTGCCCATTCAAAAAATTTATGCAGCAAAGCACGGTTCTGCTTTTCTGAGGCTGGTGACAATCCTTCTTTTCGACGGCGAAACTCAAAGTAATTTTTTATAACAGGTATCGTCAACTCGTCAAGATACTCTACTTTAATTATTTTCTTTTTCTCATCATTAGGAATAGAGTATTCCAAAGGATCACAAATAACACCAAACATCACCCTAAGGCGGCTGATTTCACTGTCGTAACTATTCTGTGTACGTATATCTTTAAGATGATGACAAAAATTTTCAATTGCATCGCTAAAGGATATTCTTTCCTTTGGGGTGTTATCTACTGATGGTTTTATCCCGTTACCATAATCTTCACTGTTAAGGCCAGC
The DNA here is from genome assembly GCA_964574885.1 of uncultured Pirellulales bacterium. GTDB lineage: Bacteria > Planctomycetota > Phycisphaerae > Sedimentisphaerales > SM23-30 > JAFGFX01. The sequence goes on along the minus strand of CAZNQT010000348.1, from coordinate 4,719 downwards.
TTCCAAGGATTTTGCTTTATTACGTGCGATCCTGTAATTAGTTGTTTTCAGGGATTTCAGTACCTGCTTGCCGTTCTCGTAATACTTAGCGTACCAGATACTGCGTTTACCCCGCTGGAATAAGTGTGCCATAATGGTACTCCTTATATTTACAGTATCAAAATAGTATCAAATTTAAGAGAGGATATCAAGGCCAAAAATAAGGCAAGCCGTAACTGCTTGCCTTATAATGATTTATATTAACGTCCCCGACAGGACTCGAACCTGTAACCTTTGGCTCCGGAGGCCAACGCTCTATCCATTGAGCCACGGGGACTCACTTTCTCCTACTCGGAGAGGAAACGTATAACATAATGCCTATGGGTTTTCTTGTCAAGGGGTCGGAATTTACCTCAGTCCTCGATAATCGTCTCGCTTTAATATACGGGTAACAAGTTTTTCACCAGTTTCGCTGTCTGGACTGCGGCGCCCGGTTTTAAGATCGGCGTCACGAGTTCCTGTAGCGCATTCCGCATCTCCTGTCGCTGCTCTTCGTTTTGCAGCAGACTCAACGCCTTAGCGGTTACCTCCCGGACCCGTCCCCCGAAGGGCATGAATTCCGGCGCCAGTTCTCGTTCCGCCAGGATATTTACCAACGATAGATACGGCGTTTTCACCAGCCAGCGCCCCACCAACTGCCATTGCAGCCAGGGAACATGATACAGGATAATCATCGGACAGTGCTGCGCCGCCACTTCCAGTGTCGCCGTCCCCGACGCCACCAGGGCCAGATCCGCATACCGCGTTGCCGCTTCGACGCTTGTCCGCCTTATATCAATTCCTAGCGATTCCTCTAAATTTCGTCGCAATAAAATCTCATTAGGCTCGCTCGATACTGCCGTTAAAAACCGAGCCTTCGGAAATTGCTTCTGAATATGTTTTCCAATCTCTTGCATCGGCTTCCATAACTGCTGGATCTCGTGTTTTCGCGAACCTGGCAGCAATGCCACCGTGGGAAATCCCTTACCGGTTTCCGCCCAGGGGCCGGGAGGGGGAATATGCTGCTCATCGTCGAATAACGGATGTCCTACGTATTGGGCTTCTACGCCTCGCTCACGAAACCACGTCTCCTCAAAGGGCAGAATGCACGCCACCTTATCCACACGGCTTTGCAGCTTACCGATCCGCCAGGCGCCCCACGCCCACAACTGCGGAGCTATGTAATACAAGACCGGGATCCCGACTTTTTTTGCCGCCAGCGCCACGTGAAAATTCCAGGCCGGCGAATCGACGGCCACCACTACGTCCGGTGGATTCTCTGCGAAGTGTTGCTTCACCCGCCTTAACAGCTTCCGGTAAAAAAACACCTGCCCCACCGCATGCGTCAGCATCGCACTGCGATCGACCAGGTTCTCCAGCAGCTTGCAACCCGCCGCCGCCATCGCCTCGCCCCCCAGACCCTCACTTTGCACGTTCCCCAGTTCTTCGCGAAGCTGACGAAGCAACTTCGCCGCATGCGCATCGGCACTGGCTTCCGCGGCGCTGATAAATATTTTCCGCGCAACTTCCTCTACCACAACCATATACAATCATTTTTCCCTTGCCCTGTCAAGAAGAGATGCCCCCCAGGTGGTCGTATTTATTCGTAAATAGAGCAGGTATTTCCGATGGATCTTCTGAAATTCTTGTCTTGGTTTACGCCAGGTTTCGAATAGTGCATCCAAGGGTTGATGGTTCGCAATCATTTTTCGTATGGCATCCGTCCCGCAGAGACGATCAAAATGTCCCTTATAAAATTTCATCTCTTCCGGATGTAAATCGTAAATCGCCTTGATCAGCACTGTTCCGAATCGAAAAGCATCGAAGGTATTTCGATTCGTAATTTGAATTCGTACCCCCCGGCACGGTCGATCTTTAAACTTCGAACTGCTTGGCGTAAATAACACCGGCTGAAAACACAGACCCTGAAAACCGGCTTTTTGGAGTTCCTCAATCAGTTCGTTCTGTTTCAGCCACGGCGCCCCGAATTGTAAAAAGGGATACTTCGTCCCCCGCCCTTCCGAAACATTCGTCCCCTCCAGCAGACACGTCCCCGGATAGATGATCGCCGTTTCCAGAGTTTTCATATTAGGCGACGGCGCAATAAACTTCAATCCCGTCTGCTCGAACCACATCTCCCGTTTCCAGTGTGCCATCGGAATAATTTGTAAGTCCGCACGGACGCCTTTTGCCAACCAACCTTCTCCGTTCATCATGTTCGCTAGTTCGCCCACCGTCATCCCGTGTCGTACCGGCGTCGGATGCATCCCGACGAAACTGGCGAATTTCGGTTCGAGTATATTGCCCTCTACCTTTACTCCGTTCAGCGGGTTGGGCCGATCCAGCACGACAAACTGCTTGCCGTTCTCCGCCGCCGCCTCCAACGCCAACGCCAGCGTCGATATATACGTGTAATAGCGCACGCCCACGTCCTGTATATCGTAAACGAGTACGTCCACCTCTCCCAGCATCTCGGCCGTCGGCTTCTTCGTCTTGCCGTATAAGCTATACACAGGTATTCCTTCATATCGGATATCCGAAACTTTCTCTCCCTCGTCCACCGTACCGAAAAATCCATGCTCCGGGGCAAATAATGCCGTCACTTTCACGCTCGGCATCCGCTGAAAAAGGGAGACGATGGATCTGCCCTGACGGTCGCAACCGGTATGATTCGTGATGATTCCCACCCGCTTCTCACGAAACCATTCTTTATACTCTCCAATCCGATCCAATCCCGTCAGCACCCTCCCCGCGCCCGCCGAAGGAAATAAATATAGGAATGTCAGGAAAAATACTCTTTGCATAACTTATTCCGTATGAAATATTACCCGTCGCACGGAAAAACAATCATCCCCCGAAAACACCAGATGACACGTCTTCCCGTCGCGGCTCATCCACTTCGTCGGCAGCGAATTCGTCTCGCCCGGCCCCACATCCCAGTTCTCCGTAGAATATACCGTCGTCCACGGGCCCCAGGGCGCCGGTGCATCGTAGATCCCGAACCCGCCCGCAAACCGCGGTCCCTGTTTGTGCGTACTCGTCGGCAGCACTTGGCACCATAGGTATCGCCTCAATCCCGCATTATACGTGACCCCGCTGCGATAACAATTACCTGCATGCGTAAACACCGCTCCGCGCTTTTGGATATCCTTCGACCAAATTACTTTATCGTTGTTCGCCTTCACAAAATATTCATACGCCCCCTGCTCTAAAATCCGTTCCTTCGGCGACCGCGCCAATACCATCCGATCCGCGCGTTTATAAGCACTGTCCGAATCCGAAGAATAAACATATACATATCCGTCCCGCGCGCCGGCATAATTTTTACCGAAATTCAAAAACGTCGGACATCCGAAACTCTTCCTGAATTTCCAGTCGCACCACGTCCAGTTCTTGCCGTGATCCTTCGAATACACGATCTGCGAGTTGCCCACGTTCCGCACCAGCATATATAGCACCCCCTCCACCATCAGCATCCCGCTCGCCTTTGGTCCCGCCGCGCCTTGACCGGTCCGTTCCGCCGTCGTACTGCGTATATTGATGCCTGTGAAATCCCTCGGCCCACCTATTACTTTGGCAAGTCCCACACTCAATTTCTTCTCCACCTTTGGTGCAAAACCCCATCCGTCCCCGTACGCCGTATAAAGCGCATCGTCGTCTCCCCAGGTGATGGGCCAGTTGTCGCTCCCCTTTGCCTTGCGAACGGTCGTTTCCTTCGGCGCCCAGGTTACCTGCCGAATCACCGCACTCGCCGGATACGACTCCTCACCGGTGCCTTTATCTTGTACCGAGGCCACAATAGGCTCAAAAAACGGCGCCAGCACTGAATAATGATCCCCGCCCTCCTTGTGCTTCCAACTCTTACCCGCCCGCGCTGCCACGATATCCAGCGACGGCATCACGACAATCAGGCTCTCATACAAGCCCCACGACCAGTACGTATCCCGCGGCGCCCCCTTCAGCGCCCCGTCATTATTATTCCACCACAATAATCCGTAATGATTACACGCCGTCTTCGTAAAATGCTCCACGTTATGCACCGGCAGATTTCGAATCTCTTTTGGCGTCTGACACGCCATAGCGATATACTTTTTCGGCAGCAATTGCTTACCCTGCCATGTCCCCTTCAACAGATACAGATACCCCACCCGACTCATCGCCTCCACGTTCGCATGAATCCCCGACCCGAATTCCCGTCGCATAATCCCTTCGATCTTTGCCGGCCGATATGCATTCCGACGCCACGTCAAATCCGACCGCCCAATCCCCAAGGGCTCGAACACCCGCTCGAACATCAGTTCCTGCAAATCCCGCTGATAGATCAGCGTCAGACATTCCGCCAGCCAGTTCGGCCCTCCGTCGCTGTAACTCCATTCCGTCCCCGGCTTAAACAGCAGCTTTTCATATCCCCCCGCTTTGTCAAATCCCGCCGTCTGCGTCGCCAATTGAAAGATCGTAATCTCGTCTATCCAGCCCGTCGCCAGGTTACTCGACGGCCTCGTCGCAAACGTCGGATGATACTTGACCGCTTTATCCGTTAATTTGATCTTGCCATCCCCGATCGCCAATCCCAGCGCCGTCGCCCCGAACGATTTCGTCGTCGATTTCAGATCGTACCACTTCTTTTGATCCCCCCATGTCATTACTAACTTCCCGTGCCGAATAATCCGCCCCGATCCGCCCCCCGTCAGCGCATAATCC
>CAZNQT010000347.1:0-5675 GCA_964574885.1 uncultured Pirellulales bacterium | reverse complement strand
TAGGTAGGGTGTACTCTGCACACCTTTTTTTATCGTGGGTTGAAAACTCCGGACTGTGGAATCTATTACTTCCTTTCTTCAGCCTTTAGCCTTCATCCTTATCTTCTTCCTCTCCCTCTCCTTCTTCCGTCACCGCCAGCTCACTGGCCAATACCGCCTGCGCCGCACTTGCTCGTTCCTTTGTCGCTGCTTGCTTTCGAGCTTCCTCGGTCGCCGTCGCCACCATCGCCTGCGCCAGCGTGGAGTCTAAATCCAGTGAGGTCACCAATGGTTCTGGACCCACTTCCTCCATATCCAATACCGACACAATCCCCAACGCCAATACCTTTTCGATCATGGTGTCATCCACCCCTTCCACTTGATGAAGCGTATGGATTAGCTTCTCCATGGCCTCGCTGTATTCCTTCGGCGTCAGAATATCAATATCCCAGTTCGTCAATCGTGCCGCCAAACGAACGTTCTGACCTCGCTTGCCGATCGCCAGCGAAAGCTGATCCTCCGTGACCACTACCGTCGCCCGATTCAATTCAAAGCAAAGAGCGATCTCACGAACCTCCGCCGGACGTAGCGAATTCCCGATCAGGACCTGAGACGACTCATTCCAACGGACGATATCAATTTTCTCCCCTCCCAATTCCTCCACGATGTTCTTAATTCGGCTGCCCCGTACCCCTACGCATGCACCCACCGCGTCCACCTTCGTATCGATGCTCGTTACCGCCACTTTACTGCGATAACCCGCCTCACGCGCCAACGCGCGAATATCGATCACCTTCTCCGTCACCTCCGGTACTTCCTGTTCGAACAGACGTAAAATGAAATCCGGATGCGTGCGCGTCAGGATAATCTTCACCTGACCCGGCGCCTCTTTCACCTCCATGATCATCGCCCGCACTCGCTCGCCCGGATGATGGCTCTCGCCGGGTATCTGCTCGCTCCGCGGCAGAATTGCCTCCGTCCGACCTAAGTTCACGATCGTCGTGCCCCCCTCAAATCGTCCCACGATCCCCGTTACCACTTCGCCCACTCGATCCTGATATTCCGTAAATATACTATCCCGCTCATCCTCTCGCAGTTTCTGGATCATTACCTGCTTGGCCGTCTGTGCCGGGATCCGACCTAATTTTTTAATGTCGATTTGTTTGCCGTCCATGAAGGCGAGAATATCACCGGATTCGCGATCGATGCGGACCTCCACCCCTTCACTAGTCCCGAAGTATTTCCGGGCTGCTGAGGCCATCGCTGCCTCCAGGTCCATTATGATGCTTTCCCGATCAATGTTCTTATCGCGGGCCATACTATCAACGATGCGTAACAGTTCCTGATTCATATACTCGTCCTGTTTCTCCAAACAAAAAAGCGGGTCCTTTGGGGGAGCCCGCTTTTGGGTATGCCGTTTGGCGGATACCGTTATGGCCCGGATGAACTGGGATCTCTGGACCCCTGCCCAAATCGGCGAATCCCTTCGCTGGGCACGCTCAGCCGGCCTCGCGGGATGTCCCCATTCCCTTCGGCCCGACCGTGACGCTCTGGCATGAACCGACCACGCACGGCTCTATGCTCCTCTTCCTTGCTTGTTCATGAGCTCTGTCACGTTCTTTTTCCTCATTACAGCAAAACTGCTGATAGTTCGCACAATCCTACTATAATATCATCGTCCGATATCCTACCTGTCTTCAATCCTTTTCCGACAGGCCTGTCGCCGTAAATATCGTATTATACGGGCCTTTACGAAACTGTCAATTTAAAAAATCACAGTTTCACAGCATGCCCTTGGGCCGCAATCAAAATATCTCATCGAATAGCATTATTTCGCTAAAATCAAAATTATTTCTACCTCCCTTCCCAACGGAATCACCTCGGTGTTGATTGAAATAAAGCCATGAAAAGGCGAATTATTTCATGTAACATATTGAAAATAAATAATTTACATTCAATATACAAAATTTTGCAGAGCACTATTATTTTTATAAAACACTAGATTTCAAGCTGATATCGAGGCTACTTTGAGATTTTATCATCATTCACTGATTTGACTTTGAATTGCAATGGTGTATAATTGTACTAGTACAAGTAGTTCATTAAAGCCTGGCTATGACGAAAATTTTTATAAGCATCTGTCATTATTGAAGTTATAAAATAAGTGTATATTCAGATTGAAAATTTATCCGAACGACCGGTATATCGGCAGATAATGGATCAGATCAAATTGCAGATTGCGATGGGAAAGCTAACCAAAGGAGATAAACTGCCCACCGTCCGGGAATTGGCGGGTAATCTTGTCATCAATCCCAATACGATTGCCAAGGCCTATCGCCTCCTGGAACGAGAGGGTGTCATCGCCACTCGCGCCGGATCGGGTACCTTTGTCGCCCAACGAATCACTCAACTCAGTATGGAAACACGGGAAAAATTAATCTGCCAGGAATTGAACCGGATTATTACGGAAGCGATTCATTTGCAAATACCTAAACCAATACTGACTGACTGGTTCGCGAAATCGTTGGTGAGGTTTAAATTTGGCAGCGAAGACGCCGGTGTTAAAAGTTAAAAACGACCTTAATATTAACTCCCTCCGGTAGGCGGGAGATCAAGATCCATGTGTTTGGGTTTCGGATGAAGAATAGGACAAGTGAACATGACTGATGCTGTGATCCGAGTGGAAAACCTGGTCAAGTATTTTGACGGCCGGTGCGTACTGGACGGGATAAATTTAAAAATCCCCCAGGGATGTATCTATGGCCTCTTGGGGCGAAACGGAGTAGGCAAAACGACGCTGATACGGATTTTACTCGGTCTGGATTTCCCCACACGGGGGCAGACCTATATCTTTGACGTGGAGTCGGATCGACTGAGTGCCCGGCAGCGGGGACGCATCGGATACGTTGCGGAGGGGCATTATCTGATCCAGAATTACCGGGTTGGCAAGCTGGCTCAGGTCACCCGTAAGCTTTCGCTCACTTGGAATCAGGGATTTTTCGATCATCTGATGAATCAATTTCGCCTGCCGAGGGATCGAAAGGTAAAGGAGCTTTCCGGTGGCATGCGCGCCCAATTAAATCTGGCCTTGGCCTTGGCCCATGATCCCGAAGTCTTGGTCCTCGACGACCCGACCCTGGGACTCGATACCGTGGTCCGACGGGAGTTCCTGGAACTGGCGATCGATTTGATCCAGCGACAAGGACGGACCATCCTGTTCAGCTCGCATATATTAAGCGACGTGGAGCGGATCTCGGATCGGATCGGTATCCTCGTAGCGGGTAAACTCGTAGTAGATTGCTCCTTGGAGCAATTAAAACTACGGGTGAAAAAATTGCAGATCATTTTTGCGAACCAGGCACCCGCCGATTTGCCTCTTACGGAAATTGTTCATCAAAAGAATAATGGCCGTGAACTCATATTGACCGTCGTGAATTGGAACGAACGGAAACAGGCTTTGATCGATACCTACAAACCGACGTCCTGCGAAGAGGTTCCCATGAGTCTCGAAGATATTTTTGTCGAGTGTACTAGGGTACAGAAAATAACAAATGACGAAAAACAGCCCCCGTTACGAAACGGGGGACAGGCAGGGTAGAGCAAGTCGCGCCTACCGATTGATTTTGAAGGGAGATCAATAACCATGCTTACCTTGATCAAACGGGAGTTGGAATCCATGACGGTGCTTTTAATTTTGCCGCTGTTAATTATGGTGGGTGTGATTGTAACGGTAGTTTTTGAAACAAGCTATAGCTACAGCCGAGTGATGCCGTTGCATATACCGCGGTGTATGATCTTATCAATTCTATATCCCTTGGGATTACTGCCGTTCTTTTTTACCGGTGTGGCGGCATCTCTGAATCAGAGCAATCGAAATAAGAAGGTTTCCACGTTTCTCGTTACTTTAGCGACCACGCGAAATCGGATTGTTTTGTCACGATTTTTGGCCGGAGGGATCGTTATTGCCATTTTATTATGCCCATTGTTTTTTACAGACGTTATCCTGCTGCAAGTCTATCCTCGAATGATTCCTATCCCGGCGTCCTATCTGGTGATGATGTTTGTGATTACTTTTTTGGCTAACTTCGTCGGATACATCATGGGCCTGCTCTTGGATGAAAATTCCGGCAAGATCACCGCCATTGTAGGGCCGTTTATTTTGGTTGCTGTTATGCTGGAAGCGGTCATCATCAAAGGATTCGAAGGGGAGGCAGGTTTGATTTTGGGTTTGTTGGCGGCGGCGGGTATGCTGCGAATCTGGCAAAAGTTTATCTCAGCCCCTTTATAAGGGAAAAGAAATGAGCTTAGAGAGGAACTATGTACTACGCGTTGTTACGGTGGGGATATTGACCTTGACGCTTTTCTGTCTGTTGCTTTTTTGGGCAGGATATCTGACGAAACTCATACCCTTGTATTTTTGTATGCCCCGTATTGAATTATATGAGCGTATCGATATAAGCACCAAGTCATTGATCCCGGAATACGAGGAGGAACCGAATGTAAGGCATTCGTACGCGTCAATGTCTTTACGAGGTGATATACAGGAAGCCCATTTTAATATGGCGCCTGATTTTAATTATGCTTTGGGCGAGAATAATTGGCAAGAGCGAAGGGAGGAAAATATTTATTATCTTCGAGGGAGAAACGATCCCAATATGATTTATTTTGATGAGGGCTTGGACCTGTTTGTGTTTTGTCAAATATTCTCCGAGCGAAAGCCGAATCAGGTAACTCGTTGGTCAAAGCACGTTTTTGCCTATGCGGGACCGGAGGGTATCTCGAAGACGCCGGATGCCGATCTCGGACGGTTTGCAGCAACCCCCATGGCGGATAGTTGGAAGTTTGAACCGATTTTATATGTATTCGACCCTCAGCAATCCCGATTCCTGCGGATCGATTTTGAAAATATGACGCTGCGGAAAGGACCTCTTGTACCGGAAGTTTTATCTGCTTCTCTCATACAAATGGGAAGTTTGGAAAAAAACCGTCAATACTTTGGTATGTATTGGACGCCGCCCAGACTGGTAGATCTGGATAAGGAAAATTACTCCCGAGGTCCGTATGATACTCGAAGATATTATAGTCCCGAAAATGTCAGGACGGGAGCGTGGCATAAGAACTTCTTGGCTGTTCTTAGTGAGGAGGGTTTCATTTATAAGTTTGATCCCCAATCCTTGGAGGTCAAAGAGTCCCTGGGTAGATTACCGCAACTTTCGCCCGTACCGAATGGGCCCCATACGTCGTCGGTAAAAGACATGTTAGCGTATGATGTACAAATGGTATTAAATAATGATGAATATCGAGGTTTGATCACCGGAACTTTATATAAGGATGGTTCTATTTGGGGCGGAGCCGTTTTTAATGCGGAGGGTACATTACTCGAACAACAAAGTGTGAATCTGCGAGAAGCGATTCCTGAATATCCAACCGGTCCGCTTTATTATGTAGTTCGCTATTGCTTAGAGAATCTGCACCCGTCGTTTTTCACTTACTTGTCTTTTTTTGTTGCCGATTGGTATGAGCCGGAAGCGGGATTTCGTGCGGTGTTCTTCCTGCCGCATTCCTTCGTGGCCGGTCAAGCTCGAACATCGGACAATGTTTTGGAAAACGCCTTTGCGGCAATGGCCCTTCTGAGACCGGCGATTTTAATAGGGATATTTCTGGCTTGGCGTGTCGATCGGGATGCACGCTTTTTG
>CAZNQT010000346.1:0-5690 GCA_964574885.1 uncultured Pirellulales bacterium | reverse complement strand
GTCCAGGTCCAGCGAATCGGCGGCAATTCGGGCGTTGGGAGGATCTGGTTTAAAAATACGGGCGTACGCAGACCATTCGATACCTTCCTCGGTTTCTATGAATTCGCGAGTGATGAGCGTGTCGTCGCTCTTATGTAGAATAGCGATTTTTTGACTGACGGACATGGGAACCATAACGGGCAGGAAAGCATCTACGCCGTAATACGCGTAAGCGTCCATTCGAGCTTTCCAGATCGGCGGATCCTGATATATCATCACATCCCAGGTCGGTCGTCCCGTCAAGCGGACAGGTACCATTTCCCAGAGATCCGGACATGCAGGAACATGGTCGGCCTGTTTATTTTTAAGCGCCGTAAGTAAACGTTCTCTTGGTTTCATAATGCCCTAATATACCTACATTACAACACATGCAGATTAGCTGGTTAAGCCGTAATCTTTATTTTTTACAATTATTAGTATAGTAAAATTCCAGCAATATACTAGTACAATATCAGAAACGCTACCAATTAAACTACATTGTTCCTCAAAGGGCCATAAATATGTTAATTGTGCTCGCTGCTTGCTTTACGGTATTTATTGCCATAAATATATTATTGTCAATAGCTTACATTTCTCAGTCTTTTAGACGGTCATGAAGATAAATTAAGTATAATTGAGATGATTATTAGAAAAATACGATTAGAAAATAGTCATAAAGCCTTTCATATAAAGTATTTATACTCTATATTCTATTATCTTTTGGCACAAATGCTAAAATTGTAGAATTATAATAGAATTATACTTGACAAATAGCTGATATTTCTGGTATTTTGAAAGTTGCTTATTTTATTAAATAAGGAGTTTTCGATGTTATCAGATATTCTTCAATGTTTTATCGAGGCTCGTTTGGATCGAAATTCCGGCAAATCTAAACCTCTTTACCGTCAGATATATTCCTTGATACGCAATTACATCCATAACAACAAGCTCAGGCCGGGTCAGCGTTTGCCCAGTAGAGCCGAGATGGTACGTTGCTTTGATGTCGAGTATCGCACGGTAAATGCAGCGCTGGATCTCTTAGCGAAAGAAGGGATCGTCCATCTGGAAGAGAAAGGGGGGATTCTTGTCAGTAAAAACTCCCGTCCTATACTAAAAAAGTCTCTGGTTTATATTTACTGGGGTAGAAGCCTGTTTCATATTTCCATTTCCGAAGGTTGCCGTCGCTTTGCGGAAGAGACGAAGATGGAATATGTGGCGCTGGACGTGTCACGATCACTGACCCATTTCGCGAGTATCGTCAATAAGCAAGAAAACGGTATTGCCGGATTTGTTATCATTCCCTGGGATTTTCCCGCGTTTCGCAATGTTATCCAACAAGCTTTGGATCAGGAGATGAGAATAGTTTTCGTGGATCATGATTTACCGGGTATGGAAATCAGCACCGTTTCTTCCGACCATTATACCGGCGCCTATAAGGCCGCCACTCATTTGTTGGAGCATCACGATGGTCCGGTCTATTATGTCGGTTCTACCGCCGCCCCGGGCAGTTGTAAAGATCGCTATGACGGCTGGCGCCAGGCCATGTTGGATTACGGTTTCGTAAAACCGAATGAGCATGTGTTTGAGACGGTATGGTCGGACGAAGAGTTAAGCTGGACGATTCCTGAGTCAGCGGAGAGAATCCAACAGCACAAAGAAACCGCCCTCAAATTATTTCGATCAAATCAAAAACCTCCGTATTGCATTTTTACCAGCGCCGACAACGTCGCCCGAGGCGTGTATGAGGCGGCGGAGGAGACGAACCTGATCATCGGAAAAGATATCTTTGTAGCCAGTTACGGCGACAAACCTTTTTGTGTAAAGCTGCCCGTACCGCTGACAAGTGTTTTTACCGACGATGAAAAGGTTGGCTACGAAGCCATGCGCATACTATACAATCAGCTTATGGGCGTAGCGTGTAGTCCCATCCATCGAGTATTGCCGGTCCGTCTGAATGTTCGCGAAAGCAGCATTGGCCGCCCGGCGGCCCGACAGGAAACGATCGTAGAGTACCCCTCGTCGCGCGTTCGTTCGCGGACGATCGGAGCCAATACCATGGGTAAGTAAGCAAAAAACAATGGATTTGTAACGTTAATAAGAGAAAGGAGGTAAGGAAAAATTAATACTGAAGAACGGAGTGAGATGGAGAGGAGTGTAATGAGTTTTTTAAGCCGTTATATGAATTTTGGAGGACGATTTATGAACCGGAGAAAATTAATTTTGATAGCGGGTGTGCTTCTCTTGGGTGTTTCCGTTGCCCAAGCCAAGACCGCGGAAGATTATCCGCTTATGATCGGCGAGTACGTCGATGGATACGTCAACTCAAAGGCGGATAACAACATCTGGCCGACGGACGCCGCCAGTTATCCGAATCCTTTGGATTGGATTGAAGATGTGAGTGGCGGAGCGCCGTACGGCAAATGGTATCCCAAATCGGGCAGCACCAAGGCGATCGATGGCACTGCCTTTCAGGGCAGCGATAATGATGAACCCCCGCAGTTGACCATGACGGCCGATGTCCTGGAACCGGGTAAGGCGTACGATATTTATATGGTGTACTGGGCCAAAGATCCGACGCTCGTTTCCCCCGCCAATTCTTGGTACACGCGAGCCGCCCTTCCCGGCCAACCGCTGATTGACGGCAGTATGGCTACGGCGGATAACCTCTTTTTCTACGATGGCGGTACCGGCGTGCAGGGATGCCAGAAGTATCTGGGCCAGGTAAGCGATCCCAATCTGTCCATCATTGTGGAAGCCCCTCCGAATCAGGCAGGGGATCAGCGTGCTTGGTTTGACGGTCTGACTTATGTGGAAGCAGGTACCATTCCGACCTACACTTTGACCATTAATGCAGTGTTACTGGACCCAAATAATTGGGGAACGGTTACACCGGATCCGGAGGATTATCCCGTACACCCCGGTATTGGTGCGTTTGAAGTTGCGGCAGGCACAAGGCCGGTGGTGGACGCGGAACTGGGATTCGTAGTCTGTCCGGATCAGTTTGAGTTCGACCGCTGGGAAGACGACAGACCGGACGGGGACCCGAATGCCTTGAACGATCCTCTTTCCGTGACCACCTTCCTAGGAAGTATGGACAGGGACACCACGGTAACCGTGTACTATCGTGTCTTGGATACGGAAAAGGTATGCGGCGACGACTGTCATCCGATTCCGGAGGGCGACATTAATGAGGATTGCATCGTGGATATATTTGATTTCGCCATTCTGTCGCGAAACTGGCTGACCGACCATCGACCGCAGTAAAAAACGTATTGGCGAGAAAGACTCAAATTGTATTGGAGGCAGTTGTTCTGTCCGGCGAGTCTTTCGCAATCTATAAAGATGAGAAGGAGAATGTTATGATGAGGAAGATGTGGATTTTACCAATGTTATTTGTCGCCGTAATGGCGATGAATGCCAATGCCAAGACTTATGCTGACTACCAAGCCGATATGCTGGGTAACGAAGGCTATGTGGATGGCTACGTCGTGGATGAGTCTGATTATAATACCTGGCCCACGGATGCAGCGAGTTATCCGAACGTGATAGACTGGCTGGAAGACGTCAGCGGCGGGGCGCCGTACGGTAAATGGTATCCCAAGACCGGCAGTTCCAAAGCGATAGAAGGTACTGCCTTTCAGGGCAGCGACGTGGACGAACCCCCTCAGTTGACTGCAACGGCAAGTGATGTTTTAGATCCGGCCAAAGAATATAACATCTACGTTGTGTACTGGGCAAAAAATCCGGACAAGGTTACCAGCTACTGGTACACTCGCGCTGCCCTGCCGGGCGATCCGTTGATTGATTGCAGTTATGCCACTGCGGACAATATCTTTTTCGATGACGATGGTACGGGCGTTCAGGGCTGCGAAGTACTTTTGGGTACGGTCAACGGCGTCAGCGACGTATCCATCATCGTGGAAGCGCCGCCGGTGGATGCGCCTGGGGATCAGCGTGCCTGGTTTGACGGCATAAGCTATGCCGAGGTTCCCGAGCCTACGACAATGCTGCTATTGGGACTGGGCGGCTTGGTTGGCCTACGGCGTCGAAAGAGCTAACTTTTAAGGATAAGAACAAAAGCTTTGATTTCTTGATGAAATCGAGCCTGGAGTAATCATAGGTAGGATTGGGTTCGATATTCTCCGGAGGCACCTCGGAGAGAGAGGGAGTTATTGCGCATAAATAATTAATGATTTCCCCCAGAGGCGAACTTCAAGGGATAAAATCATTATAGATAAATAAGGGATATGCGTGAGATTACATAAAGCGTACAATATTTTTTATTGCATACTATTTTCGAGCACGTTGTTGCTACTATTCCCGTGCAGTTTCGTTGAAGCTGCGACCGTCGAAGATTACCCCTTACTGATCGGCGCCTATTCGGATGGATACGCCAATAGCGCGGCCGATCATAACCTTTGGCCGACGGATGCAGCCAGTTATCCGAATCTGATAGACTGGCTGGAAAATGTTAGTGGAGGTGCGCCCTATGGCAAATGGTATCCTAAGACGGACAGCGTCAAAGCGATCAACGCCACCGCCTTTCAGGGCAGTGATGTGGACGAACCTCCTCAGTTAAGCATGACGGTCGCGGGATTGAATCCGGCCCAAAGTTACGATGTGTACGTAGTGTACTGGTCGAAGTTGACATCCTGGAGTACCTGGGCGGCTTTAGAGGGCGAACCTCTCGAAGAATGCACTTATGCCGACGCCGACGTGGTATTTTTTTACGACGGGGGTACGGGCGTGCAGGGATGCCAGGAACAGATCGGCGCCGTCAGCGGAGTGAGTGAAGTTACCGTGGTTATCGAAGCGCCGCCGGCGGATGCTCCGGGTGATGATCGTGCCTGGTTCGATGGCTTGGCGCTGGTGGGGCGGGATCCGAACTGGGTATTGGAATTTACTGCAGAAGGCCAACCCGTCGATGCGGTCGTCGAAAGTAACCAAACGGCGACATTCCAGGTCGTCTTTCGCAGCAATCCGGCGCCTATGGTGGTATGGCATAACGGTTCCGGCCCGGTGGATACCGGCGATCCGGACATCACGGTGACGACCACTTATGATAGTCCGAACGAAGAATATACCACGACGTTAGAGATCGCCAATACGGTTGTCGGAGACGCTGGGGAATATTATTGTGTGATTGATAATGATACTCTACCGGCAGTGTCATCGAATCTCGTTCAATTAGTTGTAAATTCCCACGAACTTATAGCTCACTGGACACTGGATCAGGCCGACTACAATTCAATCGCTTACCTTGACCGTGTAGCCGGGTACGTGGCGGAACCGAACGGAACGCCGATGTTTGTCGCCGGCGCCCGCGAAGCCAACGGCGCCGTACGGATTACGCCAACGGACGGATGGGCAACGTCGGAAACTATTCCGCTGTCGGTGAATCTCGCCGAAGCGTTTACGGTAAGCGTCTGGGTGAATTGGCAGGGAGGAGCGCCGTTGGCAACCGATGATCTGGTCATCGAAAGCGATGGGAACCGCCTGACCACATCCGATGCCATCCGCGCCGACGGCAAATGGCAGCATGTTTGTATTACTTCGCAAAACGATGTTGTCCACGTGTACCTCAACGGCCACGAGGTACAAAGCGGTACGGTGTCGATAGGCGATATGTCGGATTTGACTTTGGAGTTGGGGCATTTGGACGGCAGTGAAAC
>CAZNQT010000345.1:0-5701 GCA_964574885.1 uncultured Pirellulales bacterium | reverse complement strand
GGTATCGCCATTGGGGTATAAAGCCGAAATATCATCGTAAGAAATCCGGCGCCCGCGGCAAAAATCACCTGCCCTCGAATCGTGATCGGCCGACTCGTCATATCCCCTGCAAGAATCATCGCCCCCAGCATCAGCCCCCCGCTGAATATCTGATAATGTACGTACGTCAAAACTACGGCCGGGCTGCCCGTTTGAAAGGGAAGCAGGATCACATTCCCGCCCGTCTGAGGATTCTTTACCCCAATCGGCAGGAGTATCGCACTCAGGTACGCGGCGCCCAGAAACACCGCCGGCAGCTTCCAGGGAACATATCCACGATACATAAAAAACAATCCCACCAGGATTAAAACCACGGCACACGTCTCGCCGATCCCCCCCGGCGTCGCACCCAGGACACAGTGTTCCAGGCTGGGCAGATGATCGATAAGATACCGGCCCATCTCGTTTGCCGATTCCGTAAATGGCGTCGTATCGAAATCTCGTAAGGCTTCCACAGGCTTCGAAAGGATCCAGCCGTCATGTTGCGGCGGCGGTATGCTCTGGAACCAATCCACGCGAAACCAGGATGCCGTCTCTTTGCCTACCTCGTTTATGTCACCCAGAAACATTCGATTCCGACTCAATAGAGGCCCCGTCTCACGAGCCAGGGCGCCGGAAAAAAATATCTGCACGAGCAACCGACCCACCAAGGCCGGATGCCAGACGTAATGCCCCAATCCGCCGAAAAACTGTTTGCCGACTACCACGGCCGCGACGGCGCCGAACACCGCTATTTTGATGCCGCTCTGGGCCGGCAGCATAAACGCCAACAGCAATCCCATTATCATACTGTGGGATATGCTGCCGGGCGTTCGGACGCGCCGGATGCGCTGAATCAGGAATTCCGTACCGCCCGCCGCCGCGCCGGCTGCCAGCATCAGTTTTACTGCCTCAAATCCGAAAAACAGGAAACCCGCCCCGGCAGGGAAAAGCAACAGAATCAATTGAGTTCGCTGGATCCGACGGGCCGATTCCGGCACGACGCGATACGGCGGCATCAGCAGAAATTCTTTGGTTACTCGTTCGCCCATGGTTGTCGTCGTGGTTATAAAACTATTATTTGATGAATTCAAATATGGTTTAGGATTTAGGATTTTTATTTTGTTATTCGTACCTTCGTCATTGATTTGTCATTCAAATTTAGTCATTCGTCATTTTTCCCCCGGAGCTTTTGTTTAATTACCTGAATGTGTTCCATAATCCGCAGTCGGCTGGGACACACATACGAACAAATCCCACATTCCATACACGTTCTGGCGCCATACCTCTTCGCCCGTTGGTATTGCCCGGTCTCCGCCAAATGAAGCAACCGCGCCGGATCGATCTTGGCCGGGCAGTCATCGATACACCAGCCGCAGCGAATACAGGTTTGCGGCGGATCCGGTCTGATCCGCCGGATTACCGTAAATGCCTCACTACGGGGCGTTACGACGCATGTATCGACATCTACGGACACTCCCGTCAACGAAGAACCGGCGGCCACACATTCCGCTTCTGGCGTCATAACCGCCTGTGTCAATAGCTCTCGAACCGGCAGACCCAGCGGCGCCAGAAAATGACCCGGTTTCGCCACGCCGTCTCCACAGATCGTTACCACACGCTCCGTGGGTTTCTCATCGCCCAGGATGACTCGTTCTACCTGTCGTAAAAGTTGTATCGAAAAGACCACTGCCGACCGTTTGTGACGACGGCGCCTCGGCAATTGCCTAAGCCTTTCCAGGGTGCGCAATATCGATCCCGACTGACCCTGAGGATATTTCTCGCTTACCGGTACGCACCTGACCTGCCAGGTCTGCGCCGGGGAAGTATCCAACTCGAAATCATGCGGATAGGCCATGATGGCATCCTGAGCGCCCAGCCACGTCTTCAGGATCGCCAGACCCGCAAATACCTGTTCGCTCCACTGCTGCAAAATCGCTAATGGTGTATTCAAGGTTGGTTCCATGGGCGTGGCATTGGCGATTACCGCTCGGATATCCTCCCGCTGTTCCAGATCCTTTAAGCGGCTTGCCAGGGTCTGGCCCGTCTCCGCGACCACGATCCCCGCCTGCTCGATCTTCTCCCATACTGCCGGATGCGCTGCTTCGCTCGGAAGATTCAAATCGGTTCCTTGAGACGGCTTTTCCTGCTCCACCTGACCGAAACTCGATTCGGCCAACTCCTCTTCACCTGGCGCCATCCGCAGCACAATCCCCCGCCGACCTTTCCCATCGGCGGACCAGATCTCCCGTTCCTCGCCGACCTGGCCCCTCCGCGGCGCATACAAATAATATCCTTCTCCCTTTGCCAACAGGTCTCCTCGCCCCACCACCTGACCGGATTCGACAACCAGGTCCAGGCGAGATATGCCGCCATGGAAGGGGAGATGCAAATCTCCTTCGTAGGCAACCGGTTCAATGGCATCCAATCGCGGAATCTCCCCCAGCGGCGTCAGGTATATCCCCCCCGCAAAATCTCGATCGATCTGTCGGTTCAGTAAAAACTTCATCGATTCTTCACTTAAACTGTATTTTTGTAAAATTGAAGTTAGGCATATATTATTTAAAAAAATCCTTCCAGGGATTTTCTTGAATAAGTATGTAACACACTCCCATACAATAACTTTCGATTTGAAAGGAAAAAATTATATCAGAATTTTTCTTTCCCAAGTATGCCTAACTTCAATTTTACAGAACTCTTACTTAAATATGGGATCAATAATTTCTATCAGGGCTTTGTTGCGCAGCGATCGCTCTCGTTCATTCATTCGTTTTCGCAGTTGGCGTTTCTGAATGCTGCCTGCCAACTCGTCCCGGACGGACTCAAACGAAATTTCGTCCGCCGGAATCACGCGTTCCAACTGCAGGAGGCACCACCACTGCCTCCCCGTGTCATCCCGATACGAAAAAGGCGTACTGAGCTGACCTACGGTCTGCAATCCCAGAGCGGCTACCCGCACCGGTTCCGGAACGTTTTCATCCGCCCACGAAATCGGCCCCAACAAACCGCCTCGCAAAAGCGACTGCTCCTCTTCGGACGCCTCCTGGACAAGGGCGGCAAAATCCTCTCCCGAGGCCAACTGCTTTTGCACCTGCTCGATCTTACGGATAGTGCTCACTACTAATTGTCGC
Source organism: uncultured Pirellulales bacterium (assembly GCA_964574885.1). Lineage (GTDB taxonomy): Bacteria > Planctomycetota > Phycisphaerae > Sedimentisphaerales > SM23-30 > JAFGFX01. The sequence continues at coordinate 2,552 of CAZNQT010000345.1, read as the reverse complement.
ACCTCGACCCGCCGTCCGTGCTGCCGTTCGTATTCCTCTCGCAGCATTTGTTCCGTAACCTCCACGTACGGATTCACCAGTTCCCGCAACAGCGCCTGACGCTCTACGATCAGATCGAACTCCGGCCTTGTCAGTCCGCGACTCTCCAGCATGTAATCCAAAAGCGCCAACTGTTCCCGCCGCGGTTTCCCCGGCGCCATATCCTCCAGGATCCGATTCAACTGCGCCTCGACCAGCGCGTCCGTATCCTGGATATTTTTTTTCGCTGCTTCCTGCCGCACCGCTTCCAATACAATCAATTCCTCCAGTACCCTCTTGCCCCGCCCCCGCAACAACACCGAGACAATCTCCCCTCGCCGGATCGCCTGGCCGTTGACCCGGGCCACAATCATTTCCTCCGCAGGCTGCGCCTTCGCCAAAGCCTCCGGCACCGACGCGGGCTCTACGCGACCAGTTTCCTCTTGGGTATGGCACCCGGAAAATAAAATGGCCAACGTACACCATAATATTATTTGACATCGATTCATAAGATATACGATCACCCCCAAATGATGGGATCCTGATCTTTACGACTGATTTTCACTACCACACCGGGACATTCTTTTTTCAGTTTTCCTGCCACGTCTGTCAGTATAATCCGCTCGGAATTCGAATGCCCCACGCACATCGTCGTTACGCCCGCTTCCTGCAGCTCCAGAGCATGATGGTGTTTCAACTCGCCCGTCAGATAAAAATCGCAATCCCGGCGTATCACCTCTCGCAACAGAGACCCGCAGGAACCCGCTCCCACCGCCGCCCGCTTGACCGGCCGACGCTGCGGCCCAATCAAGCCCGCCGTCTTTACCTTAAGGATTCTTTTTATCTTTTCCACCAACGTCGTTACTCCAACCGGTTTGCCCAATTCCCCGAACCTCCCCAATCCTTTCTCGGACGGTGCTTCCAACATGGGATACACATCATACGCCACTTCTTCATAGCTATGGGCTTTCAGCATCGCTTTCACTGCCGCGCCTAATTGCGCCGCCGGTACGACGGTTTCCAGGCGAATTTCTTCCGCCTGTTCGAATCGTCCTCGTTTACCCACTGTTGGATTGCTCGTTTGATCCCCTTGAAACGTTCCCACGCCGTGGCAGCGAAAACTGCATTTGGAATATTTACTTTCGGCGCCGATCTTCCCTCCCCCGGTGGCAAAGATTGCCTCGCTGACTTTCTCCAGATCGCTCTCCGGCAGAAACACGGCCAGCTTACAAAATCGGCTCGTCTCCACTTCTTTCACTTCCAGCGGCTGCGGATCGACGATCCCCACCACTTTGGCCAGCACGTCGTTAATCCCTCCCCGCACTACGTCCAGTGCCGTATGCATAGCATAGACGGCCATCCCACTTCGGATCACTTCATACAACAACGGCGACGTACCCTGCCCGGCAATCACCTTTTTCAATGGCTCCCAGATCGGCGGATGATACGCCAATATCATATCCGTTTTCTGCTGTTTCGCTTCTGCCCATACCGCCTTTGTCAGATCAATCGTCAGCAGTATCCGTCGGATCGACTGTTCCGGATCCCCCGCCAGCAGCCCCACATTATCCCAATCCGCCGCCAATCCCACCGGCGCTATCCCCTCCAACACTTCACATATTTTCTTCAGCTTCATACCCATCTACCCATTTACTGCTTGCTTATACAACTCATGCAGCTTTTGATATACTGGCCCCGGCTTATCCTTCCCCACCGCGTGTCGTTCGATCCGACACACCGGCATCAATTCCATAATACTATTCGTCAAAAACACCTCCTCCGCTCCCAATAAATCCTGGATCGTCAGTTTCTCCTCTTTCCACGCTATATCATTCTCTTCTGCCAATTCCAAAACCACTTTCCGTGTAATCCCCGGCAGCACCGGCGTATCCAATGGCGGCGTCAGCAGGGTTTCCTCTTTCACTAAAAACACGTTACTGATGCTTCCTTCCGCCAGTTGATTCTCGGTCGTCAACCAGATCGCCTCACCCGCCTGTTTTTTCTGCGCCTCCTGCAGCGCCGCCAGGCGACTGAAATAATTCAAGGTCTTATGCCGCACCGTCGGATCGGCCGGATTCTGTCTGTAATCGCTGACAATCACCGTCATCCCCCGTTGATATAATTCCGCCGGATACGGCGTCATGGTCGTGGCCGTCGCAAATATCACGCTCTGACCGGGATTCTCCTCACTTACCTCCCGCAGACTCCCCCGCGTCATCGTCAGACGTATCCGTGCATCCTGCAGATCATTCGCTTCCAGCAATACATCCAGCCAACCGGCCACCTCCTCCCGCTTTTGCGTCACGATAAATCCCAGTTCCTCCGCCGAATGAAACATCCGTTCCAGATGATCCTCCAGCCGATATATTACTCCCTCATAGCTCCGCATCGTCTCGAACAGTCCCACCCCGTGCAGCAGCCCTGCATCATAAATACTGATCCGCGCATCCTCCGCCGCGATCAATCCATCGTTAAAAAACGCAAACTCACTCATCTACTCATTCACCCATTTACTCATTTACTCATCTACTCAT
>CAZNQT010000344.1:0-5705 GCA_964574885.1 uncultured Pirellulales bacterium | reverse complement strand
AGCCCGCCCTGGGGAGCGCCTTGCCCGGAAGCGGAAACACCGCTGCCGAAAAGCAAACAAAAAACCATGACTCCACGAGTTGCCGTCTTTCTTTGTACACTCATTTTTTAACTCCGATGATCCATACCTACCCACTCAGTTACTCATCTCAGTTCGTTTGCGGCTGCCGGGCCCGCTGCGCCAGAATATCCATTTTCTCCCGCACCTCCTGGGCGATACGAGTATTGGGGAATTCGTCGATGATTTTCCGTCCCACGTCCAGGGCCTTGGTCCACTGCTTTTCCGTTACGAACATTGTAAACTGAACCCCGTAATTTTGCAGTTTGCCTCGGAACACCTCGCGGGCCGTCTCTTCCAGGGCCGCCGCCTCGCTGGGCGCTAAATAGTTGTCCAGCAGCTTTAACAATTCCACTCCCTGCTCAAAATCGTGCTTTTTGACGGCTTCATCCCAGCGGGCCAGCAATTCTTTCTTATGCGCCTGGCGACGAACTTCCGTTTTCTCGCGCAGTTGATTGACCTTCTCACTTTGTGGATACAACCGCGCCAGTTTTTCCGACTCCCGCAACGCTTCCTCGTACCGATGAATCATCCACATCGATTCGACGTGCTGCACGGCGCTGTCGATTTTTTCTTCCGTCGAAGCCTGCCGATGCCGACGGAGAGCGGCGCGAAACTGCTCGGCTTCCTCCGTACATCCGAAGCGTTCCTCCAAGGCATCGATCAGTACGCCCGCCGAGGCCCATTGTTCCGTTCGGATATCCTCCTGAATCGCCTCCCGCATAACGTTGCTGTCTTTCTCACGGAACGCCACCGATTTGACCGCGTCGCTCAGTAATATGTTCTCACTGATCTGGGTCAAAAGCGCCTGTTTCTGACTCTCGCTGCCCAGCAACCGACGCATCGTCGCCACCATCATCTCGCCGTCGCTGTGCAGCTTCTGAAACACATGAAGCAGCCTTACCACCGTCAGGGCCGAAGCCGCAAGTAAACACATAATCGACAGGCCAAGTGCGTAATCCCCTACCAGCCGTAGATCCTGACCGACCCAATTGGAGGATCGATCCCACAGCATGATGCTCATGCCGCAACCTCCGCACAGAATGCCCGCCAGCCAGCATAGTTTCACCAGCCATAATCCGTTTTGATTCATGTTTGACTGCTTTGTCATGGAGCGCCTCCTTGCCGGAAGATTATGTTTTCAATGGACTTTTTGGTCATGGTTTCGGACTTCCGGCTCCTACAATCCGATCGGCGTACCCGAGCCGATATAACGCAGCAACAGGTCAATTTCGTTCTCAAACCCGATCTGACGATCTAAAATATCGTATCCCTGCTGCTCGGCAAAGAGCCGGTAACTATCCCGTTCCATAAACTCTTGTTCCTCGAGATCCATGGCATAGTTATACCCGATAACATTCGCCGGCTCGTCCGTGTTGATCTCCGTCGCATGCTCCAGACCAAGGATGTGCCCCAGTTCATGAGCGCCTGTGGTCGCGACGGCGTTCACCGATTGCTCAAAGCGAATGAGCGGATCGTCATCCATCTCCAAACGATACGCGGAAGCAATCAGATCCGTCAACACCACCGCCATGTCGCTCCGGTCCTCATTATGACGGTCGATTTTTTCGGCGATTCCGAAAAGACCCGGCAGAGTTCCGCCAAATACCACCGTACTATAGGTCGTGCCGACAGGAGGTTTTTCGAGCACGAATGCCATTTCGGTTTCACTGGTGATATTCAGATCGCTGAATTTCTGTCCGACTTCTCCTACCACCACATTCAGTCCCGTATTTCGATAGATTTCGGCTATCCGCGCGGCAATGGCATTGATCAGAGATGTCCGCATGGTGCCCAGATCGAACACTTCTGCGTCAAAAGCCGGTCGATTCACCACATCCGGCGAACCGCCTAATCCTCCGTGCTCATATAACAAATAATCGGCCTGTGCCCCTTCGAAGGCCAACCACACTAATTGCGACGGCGGCGCCTCCACGGACTCCGCTGCCGTCGTTTCTATGGTTAACCGATAGGGAATCGGATCATTCCCATACACATCGAAGTTAGTATTCCCGGTGGGTGCTTTCACGCTGTACCCGGTCACGACCGCATAATACGTGCCATACCCGTTGACTTCCGGATCAATCACTATGGTATTATGATTCGGCATCGTAAAGATCGCCTGGGCTTCGTACAAACTTTCGGCCTGCTGCGCCGCCGTCGTTGCTAAAGCATCATCCGCTTCGTCATGGATGGAGGCAATCGCTTCCAGATCGCCGTTATAGATCGCCACATCCACCGTGATCATATCGTTACCGAATAATACGTCCGCATCCAGATCCACGATGACTTGCTGACCCTCTTCCAGCCGGAAGCTGAAAACGTCCACGTCAAACAGATTCCCCAGATTCGTGTCGATCGTCACCTGACTTGGTTCGCCCGGTTCTAACAGAGTACCCTCCACGGTGATCGGCCAGGCTAAGCGCCCTGCGCTGCTCGTAGCCGGATTGTAGGTATAGAGGTTTGGATCATCCTCGTCCGGCACTAAGTCCATATTCCCCCAACTCAACGGCTCCAGATCCACCGGGGAATTGCTCGGAAATACCGGGTCGTATAAATAATTGGGGGTTTGCGACAGTCCGAAATCACTGTTGCCGTCGTCAAATACTTCCATACGCAGTTCATAGTTGCTCAACGGCGTCGCCGCCGTGAATAAACTCGTGCTGGGAGTGCCGATCCACTCGAGCCCCGTTAGACCCAGTAAAGTGTCGAATATATCGCTGCTGATTTGCAGTACATAATCTCCATCCGCGGGGATCTCGATCGGGGCGTCGATGCGGCCATAACTGTAATAGCTTTCTACTAACTTTAGATTTCGCTGCCCTGTTGTCGGCAATACCAGATCTGAAGTCGCGCCGAAGTAAATGGTTACGTCATCCTCGGCGGCTCCTCCCAGGACGGTATGATTCGTATGAATGAGAACCGCCAGGGAATCCGCCCCGAATCTCTGCACTGTCACGTTCAGCGAATCCGTGACAAAAACGGAATCAATGTCCCCCGTGCCCCCCAGCCAATTGATATCGTCTATGGTGAATTGCAGATCACCTTGATTCAAGGCATACGACACGTCAAAGCGATAATAACCGCCCTCGGCATTCACGGAGGCGCTGTCATTGCCGCTGCCGCTGTAGATCGACACATCGCCGATGGTTGTCGTCGAGAGACTGCCGAAGGTATGGGCGAATTTGGTCCCACCGTTGATTCGGAGCTGGACCGTATCGCCCAGGGGCGAACCCGTCACCGGACGCGTTAATAAACCGTTGCTGGTCAACGCACTGGTGTTATAATCAAGTTGGGTATAATCCGCGCTGGGCAGCTTGAGTACCAGTTCCATACGCGAACTGCCAGTCTCCGACGTCGGATTCGTGAACAGTTGTACGATACTTTGCGTTGTATTTTCTATCGCGTACAATTTTCCGTCCAGACCGAAATCAATCGCCTGAATATCGTAACTGCCCTGCCCCGGATCGCCCAGATTGTTCATCTCGCCGCCGACGGCATATGCCTTGCCAAAATCGGGATTCGAGATCAGCATGTTATACTGGTTGCCCACCTGCGGACGGGGATCGATCCGGACCAACGTTTGGGTGGCCGAATCCACGCCGTACATCATGCCGTTGTCCGTATTACTGCCCAGAACATTTCCGTAGGCGAGCGAACGGATGTCATCAAATCCCCAAAATTCAAGATCATGCACCGACAAGCGCATGCCCGTAGTCGGATCCGAGGGCGTGGAAGGATTTAGGATGTTATCGATCCGCAGTATCGAATCGCGCGTCTGCAGAACCTGGTTCGTTGCCGGATACGATACCGTCACCGTCGTCACCAGATACAGCGGATCCACCACATAGGTAATTTCGCCGAACTCCAGGCCGCGAATGTCGCTGAACGTGTAGTCATATCCCGCATAGAGTTGAGAATATAAATCGCTCAACACCGACGAGGTCAAGATCACGTCATCATCGGTTTCTATCGTCGGAGCCAAACCGTTCGGATCCACCGTCAGAGGGCGTACGTCATAAGTGGACGTGCTTACCAGCATGAAGCAATCCAGAGAGGCATCGTAATTTACGGCGTCGTAATCAATGACCGTAATTGCGGCGTTAAAGTCTGCTAAAAGGGCATTCTCCTGGAGTGTGCTTAACACCAGGTTGACTTCCGTAATTTCATCGAAGGTTAATTCGTCGCGAATTCTATCCATTAAGTCCGAGGAAAGAACGTTTTCTAACGCGGTTTCCAGGACATCATCAAGAGCCAGACGGAACTCCTGATATAAAGAATTCGAATTGATGGCTAAGTCATTGAGTTGAGGTACCAGAGTATCGCGCTGCGGACTCAAATCGCTGCGATTCCCTTCCCCCAAAACCACTCCGGCTTGAATCAGTTCCGGCGGCTGCAACGATTCCACGTAACTCGTCGCGGCAAAATAAACCCGCACATCGCCATCTCCGTCTTTCGCGTCGATCACGATTTGTAATCCGATCCCGCCGTCCAGCTCGGGCAGGGGAAATACCCCCACGTCACCCGGATCGTCCGACGTCATCGCCATGATGAGTCCTGTGTTCGTTTCGTTCTGCCAGTCGATGTCCGTGATTTCTACGATGACATCCCCGTATCCCGGACCGTGCGCGTATTCGATATCAAACGCGTAATAGTAACCGGCGTCGATGAATTCCTGCCCATGTTCTTGTCCATAATGCAGATTCAAGAACACTTCGGATGAATCGCTGATAACCACGTTACCGCTCGAAAAGTCAGACACATCCTCACCGAATACGTGGGTAACAGGACCCAGATCTCCGAATTGGATATCTACCGTGTCTCCCAGCGGTCCGAGTCTGTCCGGAGTGGGATTGTCCCGGAGTGACTCCCGTAGCGGCTGCGCCACCCAGATCGCCTCGCCCGGATTCGTCGCCATCCCATGGCGCTCCGCATCGGTGTTGAATTCCTGTAATAAATTCGCCTCTCCCGTTGTCGGATCCACTCGATAAAGCGCATCTACCAGGAAATTCTCATAGAAATTCGCCGGTTGATCGTGCAATACAATCAGACCGTTACCGTCTTGATCCTGAGACAACCCCGCCACCTGCAAACCATCGATGCCCAGATTACCCATACCGCTGCCGATCGGGGATGGTTGACCGAAGGTTGTACTGTACGGATCGGAGTCTATCGTAAATAGCGTCCGGCTCTCTGCATCGACTCCGTATAAGATCCCGTTATACTCCTCCAGCCCGACGATGTCGCTGTAGAAATTACTCAGATCGTAGTTCGCCAGAGTAATGCTTGCGCGAAGGTCCGGATCGGTATTATTTACGTCATAGCTTAATTTATTGATTAATATCAGACTCTCATAGGACGAACCAACGTTAGGCAACACTTCCGCGATCGCCCATAACGAATCCTCGGCGTGGCCCGTCAATGCCTTCAGGTCCAGAATCGTGCCCGTAGCGCCCACCAGACTGTTCAGATCGTCCAAGGTATTATCTAACAGTACCGTGTTGCTGAACATCGTCGGATCAATCGTGTAGAACTTATGGCCGATACCGTCGAAGCCGTAGAGCACACTTCCCGCAAAGGCCAATTCATCCAACTCCGGCACGACCACATCTGCCGGCACGACCACATTTGGATCGGCAGAGATGTCC